>NZ_JAHFPF010000005.1:7474-31159 GCF_023259385.1 Brevundimonas sp.
GTAGCCGGTGTGAAGCTCCGTCAGCCAGAGGGACAGGCCGTAGCCACCGGAGGCTGCCGCGAAGCCCATCAATGCGCCCCAGTTGAAGGTCAGGCCCAGCCAGGCCTGGGGCCACCAGGTGATCCGCTTCATGAAGGGGTAGGCGGCGACCAGCAGCAGGGAAGCGACCCCGAGAAGGATGGCGGTCAGATTCAGGGTCAGCAGGATCAGCAGACTGACCAGCGAGCAGGCGGCGGTGAAGGCGAGCGCCTTCTTGACGCTGATCCGGCCCGAGGCGACCGGGCGGGCGGCGGTGCGGGCGACCTTCGCGTCGATGTCGCGGTCCACGATGTCGTTGAAGGCGCAGCCGGCGGCGCGCATCAGGCAGGCGCCGATGGCGAAGCCGGCGACGAGCCACAGGTCATAGACGCTGGAGGTCCGGCGCTCGGAGGCGAGCGCCAGCGCGATGCCCTGCCAGCCGGGCAGCAGCAGCAGCCAGATGCCGATGGGCCGGTCGAAGCGGCCGAGCTTGAGCCAGGGCTTCAGCCCCTCCGGCGCATGGCGGTCCACCCAGTTCGATCCGGCGTCAGGAAGCGGGGCGGAAGTCATGGCCGAGGTTGTAGCGGGTCGAGGCGGGAAGGGGAAAGGGAAGAGGCGGTTTCTCCCTCCCCCTCGTGGGGAGGGATGTCGGCGCGAAGCGACGACAGGGTGGGGTTCGTATCCGGGCGCCCGGCTCCCCATCCGTCCCGCTTCGCGGTCCACCCTCCCCAGAAGGGGAGGGAGAATTCAGAGCTCCAACCGCTTCAGCACCGGCCGCAGGTTGGTTTCGGCGGACCGGAAATCCTTCCAGGGGTCGGGCTTCTTCAGCAGGGCGGCGGCGTCCCGAAGCGTGAAGGCCCTCGGATCGAGGCCCTTCTTCACCTGCCCCCAGGACAGGGGGAAGGCGATGCCGGCGCCGGGGCGGGCGCGGGGGGACCAGGGGGCGACCGCCGTCGCCATCCGGCCGTTGCGCAGATAGTCGAGGAAGATCTTTCCGCCCCGGGCCTTCTTGGCCATGGTCGTGGTGAAGCGGTCGGGATCGGCGGCGCGGACCCGTTCGCTGACGGCCTTGGCGAAGGCCTTGCACTGATCCCACTCGATGCGCGCCCTGGCGTCGGCGCGGATGGGGACGACGACGTGCAGTCCCTTGCCGCCGGTGGTCTTCACGAAGGGCGTCAGGCCCAGGGATTCCAACTCGGCCTTCACCACCCTGGCCGCCGAGACGACGTCGTTGAAGTCCAGGCCTTCGTCGGGATCGAGGTCGAAGGTGACCTGTTCCGGCGTCTCGGGATCGCCCGGCTTGCAGCCCCAGGGGTGCAGCTCCAGCCCGCCCGACTGGCCGATGGCGACGAGGCCGCCGACATCGACGACGCCGACGTAGGGTTTGCGCTCCTTGACGTCGATCAGCTTGAGGCGAGGGTTGGAGCCGGGCATGGCGTGGCGCTGGAAGAACTGCTCGCCCGCGATGCCCTCGGGCGCACGGATGATGGAGACCGGGCGGTCCGCGACGTGCGGCAGGATGCGTTCGGCGGCCATTTCGTAGTAGCGGACGAGGTCGGCCTTGGTGATGGCCTCATGCCCGTCCGAGGCGGGCCATAGCACCTTGTCCGGACTGGAGATGCCGACCCCCGCGACGACCAGCTTGCCGGGCTTGGCCTTTTCGCCGGGGATGGTGAGCTGGGGCGGAGCGGCGACCTTGCCCCTGGTCGCCTTGGGCTTTGCGGGCTCCTGAGGTTTGTCGATGACCTCGGCGGCGGACTTATCCTCGCGCAGGCCCTTGAAGGCCGCCTGACGTAGGGTTCCACTGTCGGTGTAGCCGCCGTGCTCGATCTCGGCGACCAGGACGGGCTTGAGCCAGTGGACGGTGTGCGGACCCGAGCGGGGGCGCTTTGGCGCCGCCTTGCCGATGAAGGGGCTGGTGTCCGACGCGGCCTTCTTCAGGGCGGGCATCAGGGTCTTGAGGATCGGGGCGGAATAGCCTGTGCCGACGCGGCCCAGATGGCGCAGGCCGCCCTTCTCCTTCACCCCGACGATCAGGGAGCGGAAGCGGTCGCCCTCGGCGGTCCAGCCGCCGATGACGACTTCATCGCCGCCCCGGCATTTCGACTTCAGCCAGGTCGAGGTGCGGCCCTCGCGATAGGGCGAATCCAGTTTCTTGGAGATGACGCCTTCCAGGTCCATGCGGCAGGCGCTTTCCAGGACCGCCGCCCCGGTCGAGGCGAAGTGGTCGACGTAGCGGATGCGCGACCGGGCGGCCTTGGGGATGCGGTCGATGTAGGCCTGCAGCCGCGCCTTGCGGTGAGACAGGGGCAGGCCGCGCAGATCCTCCGGCCCCTCAAACAGCAGGTCGAAGGCGAAATAGATCAGGCCGCCGGTGTCCTCGTCCGAGATCGCCGCCTGCAGGGCCGAGAAGTCGGGCATGTGGTCCGCGGCCAGGGCGCACAGCTCGCCGTCCAGCACGGCGTCGGGCCAGCGGGCGGCGTCGGCGGCGTGCTCCGGGAATTTCTTCGACCAGTCGAGTCCCTTGCGGGTGCGCAGGGTGGCGCGGCCGCCGCCGGCGGCGACCTGGAGGCGGTAGCCGTCGAACTTGATCTCATGCGCCCAGCCCGCGCCGCCGGGCGGATAGTCGGTGATCTTGCACAGCTGGATGGGGACGAAGGCGTGGGGCTTCTTCGCATGGGCGGCGACGGCGGGACGGGCCACGGGTTTCGCGGGCCCCTTGCGTGCGACCGGTTTTGACGAGGTCCACTGTGTCTTGCCTTCGGCGATCTCGGCGAGGCTGCGGCCGGTGGCGATCGAAGCGTCGATCTCCATGTTGGCGTCGCCCTCGCCCGGGACGGCGTACGGGTCCTTCTCCTTGATCAGCAGCCAGTTGGCGCGCTTGCTGGGCTTGCCGCGGTCGGTGCGCAGGCGGACCAGCACCCATTTGCCGGACAGGCGCTCGCCATGGAGCACCATCTTGATCTCGCCCTTCCTGAAGGCGGCGTCGACATCGTCGGACTGGGGCTCCCACTCTCCCGTGTCCCACATCTGCACCGTGCCCGCGCCGTAGTTGCCGGACGGGATGGTCCCCTCGAACGCGCCGTAGTCGAGCGGGTGGTCCTCGACCTCGACCGCGAGGCGTTTGACGGCGGGGTCGCGCGACGGGGCCTTGGTCACGGCCCAGGACTTGAGGACGCCGTCCAGCTCGATGCGGAAGTCATAGTGCAGCCGCGTCGCCGCGTGGCGCTGGATCAGGTAGCGCAGTCCGGTGGTCTTCGCCCTGCCCTTCTTGCCGGCAGGCTCGGGCGTGGCGGTGAAATTCCGCTTCTTCTTGTAGGTGTCGAGTTCGCCGCGAGCCGTCATGGCGAGTCGAACGCGGGTGGGACGGGAGCGTTGCCATTCCTCCCCCGTTGGGGACGGAGTGCTACTGGTGAATCGTCTCCCCGTGCTGGGTGTAGTCCAGCCCCTCGATCTCCTCCTCCTTCGGCACGCGCAGGCCGACGGTGTATTTGCAGATCATCAGGATCACGAAGGTGCCGACGCCCGACCAGGCGATGACGGCGGCCAAGCCGATGATCTGGTTCAGGATGTTGGCGTTGGCGGCCGCGGGATTGATGGCGGCGGTGGCCAGCAGGCCGGTCAGCAAGGCGCCGAGGATGCCGCCCACGCCGTGCACGCCGAAGGCGTCCAGGCTGTCGTCATACTTCAGGGCGCGCTTGAGCCAGACGGCGCCCGCATAGCAGGCCGGACCCGACAGGATGCCGATGATGAAGGCGCCCTTGGGGTCGACCAGGCCGGCGGCCGGGGTGACGCCGACCAGACCGGCGACGATGCCGGACAGCAGGCCCAGCAGGGTCGGGCGCTTGTGGTCGATCCACTCCACGGCCGTCCAGCCGATCGCGGCCGCCGCGGCGGCCAGGATGGTGTTGAAGGCGGCCACGGCGGCGATGCCGTCGGCGGCCCAGGCCGAGCCCGCGTTGAAGCCCAGCCAGCCGACGAACAGCAGGCCGGTGCCGATGGCGGTGAAGGCCAGGTTGTGCGGCGCCATGTTGTCCCGGCCGAAGCCCTGACGCGGGCCCAGCACCAGGGCCGCGACCAGGCCGGCGACGCCGGCGTTGACGTGGACCACGGCGCCGCCCGCGAAGTCGAGCACGCCCAGCGAGCCCATCCAGCCGCCGCCCCAGACTTGATGGCAGATCGGCGCATAGACGATCAGGTGCCACAGGAAGAAGAACAGGATGGAGGCCGAGAATTTGATCCGCTCGGCGAAGGCGCCGGCGATCAGGGCCGGGGTGATGATGGCGAAGGTCAGCTGGTAGGCGATCCACAGGAACTCGGGCAGGCCGGGCGCCAGGCTGTGCGCGGTCGAGGGGGTGACGCCGTTCAGGAAGGCCGCCTGAAAGCCGCCGATGAAGCCGTTGGTCGCCTCGGGACCCGTCCCGAACGACAGGCTGTAGCCGACCGCGAACCACAGCACGGTGACGATGGCCAGGGCCGCGGTGGAGTGGGCGATGGTGGCTATGACGTTCTTGCGCCGGACCATGCCGCCGTAGAAGAGCGCCAGACCCGGCAGGGTCATCAGCAGCACCAGCGCCGTCGACGTCAGGATCCAGGCCGACGAGGCCTCGTTCAGATCCAGCGCCGCCTGGTGGGCCAGAAGCGGAGCCGCGGGCGCGGCGAGCGCCGGACCGGCGACCAGACAACAGAGGGCGGCGAGGGCGAGCGATTTGCGGATCATGGGCGCGGCGTCCGGAAGCGGGATGTCAGAAATCTCGGCCCGAACCGCGTTCGACGCCGCGGATAGGGATAGGACCCTATTGCGGCGCCGCAGGCAATTCATTTCGTGTGCGGTGCAATACTTCGTTTCTCGCTGCACGGATTGAGGTTGGAGCGCATCGCCATGCACGGACCTGTCTTTCGGCCTCGCAACTGCGAAATGAACCTCGGAAGGTTACGAATCTGAAATGTCATTTCGCTTGCGAGCGGATCGCAGCTGGATACCACTGTCATCGCCCGGCTCGCCGGGTCGTCTCAATTCAGGGGGTCTCCGCATGCGTTCGTTCCGTCCCGTTCTGCTGGGGGGCGCCGCCGCGGCCGTCCTTCTGGCGTCCGCCTTCCAGGTTCAGGCCCAGGTCGCCGCCTCCGTGGCCGCCTCGCCCGCCACGCAGGAACGCCTCGCGCCGCTGCCGGACGTCGACATCCCCTTCACCCGGTTCGTGCTGAACAACGGCCTGACGGTGATCGTCCACGAGGACCACAAGGCGCCGATCGTGGCGGTGAACATCTGGTATCACGTGGGCTCCAAGAACGAGCCGGCGCGCCGTTCGGGCTTCGCCCACCTGTTCGAACACCTGATGTTCAACGGGTCCGAGAACTTCAACAACGACTTCTTCAAAGCGACCGAACTGCTGGGCGCGACCGATCAGAACGGCACGACCAACAACGACCGCACCAACTATTTCCAGAACGTCCCGACCTCGGCGCTGGACAGCCTGCTGTGGCTAGAAAGTGATCGGATGGGCCACCTCGTCGGCGCGATCGACCAGGCGCGCCTCGATGAGCAGCGCGGTGTAGTTCAAAACGAAAAACGCGAGGGCGAGAACCAACCCTATGGCCGCGTGTGGGATCTGATCACGGCCGCGACCTATCCGTCGGACCACCCCTATGGCCACACGGTCATCGGCTCGATGGACGATCTGGAAGCGGCTTCCCTGGACGACGTGAAGGCCTGGTTCCGCGACTATTACGGCGCGGCCAACGCCACCATCGTCCTGGCCGGCGACATCACGCCGGAAGAGGCGCGCGCCAAGGTCGAGCAGTATTTCGGCGACATCCCTTCGGGACCCCCGGTCACCCAGCCGGCGCGCATGATCGCCCGCATGGAGGGCGCGCAACGCGAGGTCATGTACGACCGCGTCGGCCAGCCGCGCCTGTACAAGGTGTGGAACGTGCCGCCGGGCGGCGAGGCGGACACCCACTACCTGGGCATGCTCGGCCAGGTGCTGTCCTCGGGCCGCACGTCGCGTCTCTACAAGCGCCTGGTGTTCGATGACCAGGTGGCGACCAGCGTGTCCGCGCGGGTTTCGGAGCGCGAGATCGGCAGCCAGTTCACGGTCGTGATCACCGCCAAGCCGGGCCAGGACCTGGCCAACATCGAACGCATCGTCGACGAGGAGATGGCCCGCCTGCTGCGCGACGGCCCCACGGCCGACGAACTGGAACGCGCCCGCACGGCCGTCGGCGCGTCCTATGTCCGGGGCCTGGAACGGATCGGCGGGTTCGGCGGCAAGTCCGACCGCCTGGCCGCGAGCCAGGTCTTCCAGGGCGATCCGGCCGCGTGGAGAGTGGGTTACGAACGCCTGCTGAACGCCACGCCGGCCAATCTGACCGCCGCCGGACGCGAGTGGCTGACGGACGGCAGCTACGCGCTCGAGGTTCGCCCCTTCCCCGACTTCACGGTCGCGGCGACGGGCGCTGATCGGACCCACATGCCGACGCCGGGCGCGGCCCCGCAGGCCGACTTCCCCAATGTCGAGCACTTCACCCTGTCCAACGGGCTGAAGGTGGTGCTGGCGCCGCGCACCGGCGTGCCCACCGTCAGCATGAACCTGATTGTCGAGGCGGGATCCGCCGCCGACCCCGCCGGAAAGAACGGCGTGGCCGCGCTGACCCCCGCGGTGATGACCAACGGCACCGACAGCCTGACCGCGCTGGAGATCGGCGACCGGGCGCAACTGCTGGGCGCCTCCATCGGGGGGAGCTCATCGGTGGACTACACCAGCATCTCGCTGAACGCGATCGAGTCGCGGCTCGAGCCGTCCCTGGCGCTCTATGCCGACATCATTCAGCATCCCGCCTTCCGCGCCGATGACTTCCAGCGTGCGCGAGCCCAGCAGATCTCCGGCATCCAGCAGAGCAACCGGAGCCCCGGCGCCATCGCCAGCCGCGTGATGGTGGCGTCCGTGTTCGGGCCGGAGCACCCCTACGGCCGCCCGGCCTCGGGGACGGAAGCGACGGTGAACGCCCTCAGCCCGAGCGACGCCGAAGCCTATCACGCCACCTGGTTCCGTCCGGACAACGCCACCCTGGTGGTGGTCGGCGACACCACACAGGCCGAGCTGGTTCCGGCGCTCGAACGGGCGTTCCGCACCTGGCGCGCGCCCGCCGCGCCGCTGCCGGTCAAGCCCGCCGCGCCGGCGATACCTGTCAGCCACGCCCCGCGGATCTACATCGTGGACCGAGCCGGTCCGCAGTCGTCGATCATCACGGGCCGCCTCGTCGCGCCCTTCGATCCGGCGACGGAAGGCCCCATCAGCGTCGCCGACACGGCGCTGGGCGGCGCCTTCACCAGCCGCATCAACATGAACCTGCGCGAGGACAAGCACTGGTCCTACGGCGCCGGCTCCTTCGTCGGCATCGCGCGCGGCGAGCGGCTGTTCCGCGTCTCCTCCGGGGTGCAGGCCGACAAGACCGCCGAAAGCATCGCGGAGATCCATCGCGAGCTGAGCGAAGTGGTCGGGTCGCGTCCGCTGACCGAGGCGGAGATCGCGGCGGTGCGGTCCAACCTGGTGCTGGGCATGGCCGGAGGCTGGGAGACCAACGCCGCGGTGGCCGACGACCTGACCCGGATGGTCGTCTATGGCGTGCCGGAGAACTACTACGACGGCTACGCCGCTTCGGTGAACGGAACGACCCCGCAGTCGGCCTCGGTCGCGGCGCGCGCCCTGGTCGGCGAGGGTCCGACGACCTGGGTGGTGGTCGGCGACCGCGCCCAGATCGAGCCGAAGATCCGGGCGCTGGGGATCGGCGAGGTCGTGGTCGTCGATGTGAACGGCCAGCCGGTCCAGTAGGGATCGGTCAAAGGCTGAAACGGAAAGGCCCCGCCGGCGACGGCGGGGCCTTTCTCGTTCGGGATCAGACCCCGTAGAAGTCCCGGTACCAGTCCACGAACCGCTTCACCCCGACCTCGATGGGGGTGGAGGGAGCGTAGCCCAGGGCGGCGCGGGTCTCGGTCACGTCGGCCTCGGTGCGGGTCACGTCGCCGTCCTGGACCGGCATCAGGTTCAGCTCGGCCTTGCGGTCCAGCGCCTCTTCCAGCACCGCGACGTAGCGCATCAGCTGTTCGCGGCGGCCGGCGCCGAGGTTGAGAATGCGCCACGGGGCGACCCCGCTGGTGGCCGGGTTCGGCGCCTGCGGGTTCCAGTCGGGATCGACGGCGGCGGGCTTGTCCAGCGCGGCGATCACGCCCTCGACGATGTCGTCGACATAGGTGAAGTCCCGCTCCATCTGGCCGTGGCCGTAGACGTCGATCGGGCGGCCTTCGAGGATGGCGCGGGTGAATTTGAACAGCGCCATGTCCGGGCGACCCCACGGTCCATAGACGGTGAAGAAGCGCAGGCCCGTCGAGGGGAAGCCGAACAGGTGGGAATAGGAGTGCGCCATCGCCTCGTTGGCGATCTTGGTGGCGGCGTAGACGGTCAGCGGATGGGCCACGCCCTGCTTCACTGAGAAGGGCAGAGCGCCGTTGGCCCCGAAGGCCGAACTGGTCGAGGCGAAGACCAGGTTCTCCGCCTTCACCGCCCGCGCGCCCTCCAGCACGGTTAGGAAGCCGACCACGTTTGAATCGACGTAGCTTTCGGGGTGTTCCAGGCTGTAGCGCACGCCCGCCTGCGCCCCGAGATGGACGATGCGGCGCGGCTTCATGCCGGCGAATAAGGCGGCCATGCCATCGCGGTCCGCCAGATCGAGCGTGTGGTGCAGGTATTTCGGATGCGCCTGCAGCCGCTCCAGCCGGGCGTGTTTCAGCGCCGGGTCATAGTAGCTGTTCAGGTTGTCGACGCCGATCACGGTCTCGCCGCGCGCCAGCAGGCGCTCGGCGGTGTGGAAGCCGATGAAGCCGGCTGAGCCGGTGACGAGGACGGGGCCGGAGGTCATGGTCCTGCGTTACTCCGGGTTACGCGGCCACGCCAGTATCGGGAGCCAGCACGCGGCCCGAAAGCGGTGCGACTGGCCCCGCGGGCCCATTTACCGCCTCCATGACGACCCAGCCCTCGGGCCCCGTCCAGTCGATGGTCTCGTGCCCGAGGTTGAAGACGCAGAGCCGTCGTTCGTCGCCGAGGCTCCGCTCGAAGACGAGCAGGCCATCGGGGGCCTCGAGCACCCGCATCGACCCGTGCGTCAGGGCGGCGTTCGCCTTGCGCAGGGCGATCAGATGGCGCGTCACGGCCAGCTGCGACGTCGGGTCGGCCTCCTGCCGGTCCACCGCCAGCGGCAGGTGGCGCGGGTCGATGGGCAGCCAGGGTTCGACGGTGGAGAAGCCCGCATGCGGCGCGTCCGCCGTCCACGGCATCGGCGTGCGGGCGCCGTCGCGGCCCAGGGTCTTGGGCCAGTTGGCGATGGCTTCGGGATCGACCAGCCGGTCGAATGGCACCTCGCCTTGCGGCAGGCCCAGCTCCTCGCCCTGGTAGAGGAAGACGGCCCCGCGCAGGCAGACCAGCAGCAGCGCCATCAGCCGCGCCATGGCCGCCCGGTCGCGGCCCTCGGCCCAGCGGGAGACCGCGCGCGGCGCGTCGTGGTTGGAGAAGGGCCAGGACGGCCAGCCCTGTCCCGGCCGCCCGTTCCAGACGGCGGCGGTCCCCTTGACCAGATCGGGCGTCAGGGCCGGGGCGTACAGATAGGTGAAGCCGTAGGCGCTGCTCAGCCGGTCCTGCCCCTCGGTATAGGCCTGCATCTCCGCATCGGCGCGGTCGCCCGGCACCTCGGCCACGGTGAAGCGGCTGCCGTGGCTGTCGGTCAGGGCGCGCAGCCGCTTCAGGAAATCGACGATGCCCGGCTGGGACTGGTTGTGGATCTTGTCCTGGAAGTCGAAGGGCCGGGTGCGCGGTCCGCCCGGCGGCAGGGGCGGATTGTCGGTCAGCGCCGGGTCGTGCATGGCGAAATTGATGGCGTCGAGACGGAAGCCGTCCACGCCCCGCGCCAGCCAGAACCGCACCACGTCCAGCAGGGCGTCCTGCACCGCCGGGCTATGCAGGTTCAGCTGCGGCTGCTCGGGCAGGAAGTTGTGCATGTAGTACTGGCCGCGCCGGGCGTCCCAGGTCCAGGCCGGACCGCCGAACACCGACTGCCAGTTGGACGGCGGCGCGCCGTCCGGTTTGGCGTCGGCCCAGACGAACCAGTCGGCCTTGGGATTGTCGCGGCTCTGCCGGCTTTCCTCGAACCAGGCATGGCGGTCCGAGGTGTGGGCGAAGACCAGATCGATCAGGACCTTCAGGCCCAGGGCATGCGCGCGGGCGGTCAGGGCGTCGAAGTCGGCCAGGGTCCCGAACACCGGATCGACGTCGCAGTAGTCGGCGACGTCATAGCCGAAGTCCCTCATGGGCGAGGTGTAGAAGGGGCTGAGCCAGACCGCGTCCACGCCCAGCGAGGCGATGTGGTCCAGCCGGGCGGCGATCCCCGGCAGGTCGCCGACGCCGTCGCCGTTCGTGTCCGCGAAGCTGCGCGGATAGACCTGATAGATGACGGCGCCGCGCCATGGATCGGCGGTTTCGGCGGGGGCGGCGGCGGTCCGGTCGGTCACGCGGGGCTCTTGGTCAGCAGCCGGATCAACCGGAACGCCCATCTTCCCCGCCCTGATCGTGTCCGCAAGGGTCGAAACCAGCCCACTTTTGGTTACGAATTGCCTCAAAGCGCTGGACGCGGGCTTTTCTGGATGAAACCAAGGCTGTCAACGGCCGCGCAGAGTGAGGCGCCGGTCATGGGGAGTGAAATGACAGATCAAACCAGCGCGCCACGGCGTGGCACGGGTCTCGCCTTTGCCTATGTGACGACCCTCTTCTTCGCCTGGGGCTTCGTGACCTCGCTGATCGGTCCGCTGATCGCGGCGGTGCGGCGGGTGTTCGAACTCAGCTACGCCGAAGCGACCCTGACGACGTTCGCCTGGTTCATCGCCTACGGCATCGCGTCGATCCCGGCGGCGGCCATCGTCGGCCGACTGGGTTACAGCCGTTCGATCATCGCCGCCCTCGTGACCATGGTCATCGGCTGCCTGATCGTGCCGGCGGCCACCCTGATCGACTGGTATCCGGGCGTGCTGATCGCCCTGTTCATCATCGCCTCGGGCGTCACCATCCTGCAGGTCGCCGCCAACCCGCTGGTGGCCGCCCTGGGCACGCCGCGCCATTCGCATGCGCGTCTGAACTTCTCGCAGTTCTTCAACTCCCTGGGCACGACGCTGGGGCCGGCGATCGCCGCGCCGATCCTGCTGACCGGCGGGGTGTTCGCCGCCGACGCCCTGATCACCGATCCGGCGACGCGGGCCGAATCCCTGCGCAGCATCGACTTCGCCTTCCTTGCGGTCGGCGCCTTCTTCGCCCTGGTCGCGGTCTTCATCTTCACCGCTCGCAAGGCCATCAATGCTTCGGCGCCCGCGACGACCGCCAGCGACCGCGCCTCGCCGTTCGTGGCGCTGAAGTCGCCGTGGGCCGTCTTCGGCGCCGTGGCCATCTTCTTCTACGTCGGATCGGAAGTGGCGATCGGCGATCTGCTGACCAACTTCCTGCACAGCCCGGACATCCTGAATGTGCCGCTGGCCACCGCAGGCGGAATGCTGTCCTGGTACTGGGGGGGCGCCATGGTCGGCCGTCTGATCGGCAGCGGCCTGATGCTGACCAAGGTCAAGGCCAGCGTGCTGCTGATCGTCAACACCACGATCGCCGCCCTTCTCTGCCTGATCGTGACCCAGACGAACGGACCGACGGCGGCCTACGCGGCCATCGCCATCGGCCTGTTCAACTCCATCATGTTCCCGACCATCTTCACCCTGACGCTGGAGCGGTCGACCGCCCCGGTGCCGGCGACCTCGGGCCTGCTGGTGTTCGGCATCATCGGCGGCGCTATCCTGCCGCCGATCGCCGGTCACATCGCCGACAGCTCGGCGACGCTGAACCCGGTCTTCTTCGTGCCGATGGTCGGCTATCTGATCCTGATCGTCTTCGCCTTCGCGGCGTCGAGGGCCAAGGTCCGCAACGCCGAGGCCGCGGCGACGCCCGGCGGTCACTAGCCAGGCGCAAAACGAACGCCGCATGGGCCGTCGGGGGAGACCCCGGCGGCCTTTGCGCATTCAGAAGGACGCGCCCTAGACTGCGGCGTGTCAGTCCCCGGGGTCCGCATGCTCTCTCGTCTCGTCCGCGCCCTCATTCCCGGCCTGGTGCTGGCCCTGCTGGCGGGACCGGCGCTGGCGGCTGTGACGGTGACCTTCTACGCCCACCCCGGCGCGCGGGTGCGGGGCGGATACCTGCTGTTCCCCCATGCCTATGTCCAGGCCGCCGGCACGCTGGACGAGACGGGCGAGGCGGTCGACTGGGCGGCGGGCTTTACCGCCCGCAACCCGGGGCCGCAGCTGCTGTTCATGCGCGACAAGGGCGTGGTCCTGTCGCCGGACGCCCGCTACGTCGATGAGGGAAAGCCCTATTTGACGCTGACGGTGAGCGACGCGACGTACCGGGCGATCCGGGACCGGGCCGACTGGTGGAATGGACCCGAGGGTTGGGTCTATGACCTGAGACGGCGCAACTGCATCACCTTTATCGCCGACCTGGCCCGGGTGGCGGGCCTGCGGACGGCGCCGGAGCCGTCGATGAAGCCGGGCAGCTTCCTGGAGGCCACGGCGGCGCTCAATCCGCAGGCGGCGTGGCGGGAAGAGGAAGGGACGCCGCCGGCCCCGGACATCGCTCCGGACGCGCCGATCACGGACTGAGCGGCCTCAGGCCAGTTCGCGGTCGGTCGGCTTTCCGGCTTTTTCGAGGATGGCGGCGCACAGGGCGAACAGGACCGCCAGGGTGGCCGTGCGCAACGGATAGTCGACGGCGGAATGGACCAGCATGGCCAGCAGGGCGATGCTGGCGGCGCGCTGCAGATCCCGCTCGCGCGACGGTCCGGCCTTCCACGCGGCCCACAGGCGGCGGCCGTACCAGACCAGGAAGGCCAGGATCAGCGCTGCGCCGGGCCAGCCGGCCTCCAGCCAGGTTTCCAGATACTCGTTGTGGGCGTGGTTGAAGAAGGTGGCGTCCAGCTTCTCCAGCGGTTCGACCGAGCGGAACACCGCGTCGAAGCTGCCGACGCCCGAGCCGAGCGGCAGGAAGGTCTCGGCCGCCGAGGCGACGACAGGCCAGCCCTCGAAGCGGCCCTCGGGCGCGGATTGAACGTCGAAGCGGGCCAGGATGGGGGGCAGGGCCAGGATGGCCACCGCGGCGACGGCCGCCGCGACGCCGCCGGTCAGGGCCAGCAGGCCGGGGCCCGGGCGGCCGCGGCCCGCCGCGATCCAGGCGGCCAGCAGGCTGACCAGGGCGATGGGGCCGAACAGGATGACGCCGGCGCGGGACCGGATGGCGGCCAGGCCCACGACCACCAGACCCATGAACAGGGCGCCGAACCACAGCGGCAGGCGCTGTTCGCTGCGTCGGCGCAGGACGGCGGCCCCGAAAACGGCGGCGAAGGGCAGGCAGGCCAGCAGCAGGGTCGCCAGATGGTTGCGGTTGGCGAAGAAGCCGGTGACCGACCCCGCCGAGGTGGTGGTCCACGGATAGAGCCGCTCGCCGCCGCTGGCCAACTGGGCCGCGCCCAGCAGGACCGCGATCACGGCGGCGGCCAGGTAAAAGGCCACCATCCGCGTGGTCTGGGCCTGGGACGAGGACAGCACGGCCAGGAACAGGGCGGCGGGCGGCAGAATCGCCAGAACGGACTGCCACGTCAGGTCGGGGGTCAGGGTCAGCGGGGCCCAGCCGGGCTGGAGACCGGCCAGTTGCAGGGCGAGAACCATCTCGTCCCGTCCGGGCAGGCCGGTCCAGATCGCGGGCGGAAGCGGAATCAGCTGGATCAGGGGGATGGCGGCCAGGCCGCCCAGCAGAGCCAGGGCGAACCGATGCTCGCGCCATAGGCCCGAACGGATCAGCCGATCAGCGCTCATGATCAGCAGGGGCAGGGCGGCCAGTTCAACGACGGCCAGCCGCAGGGCGTGTTCGCGGCTGGCGCCGCCGAAGACAAACGAAAGGGCCAGCAGGATAGCCGCGGCGATTGCCACAGCGTCCCACTGGCCCTTCAAAACCTTATTCGGCACGCGTTACGACTGCATCAGGCGCAGCGCGGACCGGGTCGGCTTAGTCGCTTTCCGAGTCGTCGTCCGAAGCAACAACGACGACCGCCACGATCACGGCAGTGCCGATGAGCAGGACGGGCAGCGGAATGCCGGCGAATTCCGACGAAGCGTCGGCGCGAGCGCCAACGCGGTCACCCACGCGGGCAACGGCCGAAGTGTTGGCGGCGGCAGCTTGGCCAGCCACGAGCAGCAGGCCTGCCGTGACAGCGGCGATGGTCTTACGCATGCTAGATCCCCTTCTAATCAGGTCTTTGGTACGGGCTGGCCCGCGACGTATCGAGAATGGGTATAGGCGGCGAAGGTTTCAAAAGCAATACGATTCAGGTGCTCAGCGAAGTAAATGAGCCACGAAACCGCCCTTTAGTTCGCCTCCGGAGCGATTGGCGCGATCGCCACTCGGTCAAGCCACACGGCGGTTCGCTGACGCTTGTCGCCGGAACGGGTCTCGAGGCGCAGCCATTGGGCCGTGCAGGTCGAGGGCACCGAGAAGGTCGTACTGAACGGGGTCCAGACCTGGGCGCCGGGCGCCGCCGCCGGCGCCGAAAGGATGCCCAGATCGCCGGGCGCGCAGGTCAGGGTCAGGGCGAGGCGGGCCGCCGGATCGCCTTCTTCCACGCGGGATTCAGCCGACAGACGGTAGCGGCCGGGCGCCAGGAACAGCAGCTGTTCGGTGATTCTCGAGGCCGAATAGCCGTCGTAGTCGACGCGTAGGGCCGGGTCGGCGGGGCGGACGTCGTCCGGCACGATCTCGGCGATCACCCCGGCGTCCTGGGCGAGGCGCCACTGGAAGGGTTCCGGCGCCGAGGCGTCGCCGAAGCCGCCGTTGCTGACGAGCGGCGGGCTCGGGGGGCGGTTCAGGCGTGTACGGACGACGCGCACGGCTTCCAGCTGCCCCTTCTCCACCAGCTGGTAGTAGAGCTGGCGCAACTCGTCATTGGTCAGGGGCGCCTTGCCGGCCTGCAGCAGGACGGCGAGGTTGACCGCTACCTGAAGCCCGCGCGCGTCCGCGAACAGGCTTTCCAGATAGGCCTGGCGCCATGGCGGCCGCGCGGACAGCAGCACCGCCACCTCCGGCAGGGCCCGGGCGGTGTCGACCGTGGCGGCGACGGTGAACAGCTCGAACACCCGGGGCTGGATGTCGTCGCGGCGCCGCACCAGGGTGTCGGCGTGAGCGAAGGCGGAGGCGTAATCGCCCTGCTTCAGGCGATGCTCGACCAGCCAAGCGTGGGACGGGTCATCGCGCAGGCTCCAGTTGCCGGCGAGAGTCAGGATGTCGTCGGCCACGCCCTCGCGCCCGGCCTTGGCCTCGGTCAGGCCGACCACGCGCAGCGCCCGCACATCAAAGGGCGACCGGGCCAGCGCTTCCCGCGCGAGGTCGGCGGCCTGCCTGAAGCGAACGGGATTGGAGCCTTCCTGCCCGGCGACGAGCTCGCTCTCGGCGGCGCGGCGCAGGACCAGGGGCGACGTGGGCGCCAGCCGAAGGGCGATCTCGGCTGGAGCGCGCTGGATCAACGGCTGGATCACGACCTGCCAGCCCAGCAGAACGCCGCCGGCGATCAGGACCCATGAGGCCGCTTCGGCTACCCGGCCGCGCTTGCGCGCCGGGGCGGCGGAAAGGTCCGCCTGATCCCTCAAGCGGGCTTGCCCTTCTTGCCCTTGGTCCCGCGCTCGCCTTCGGCGCCGTAATTGTAGTCGTATGCGTAGTCGTAGCCACCGTAGGTGGTGGTCTTGGCGTTGAACTTGGTCAGCACGGCGCCGAGCAGACGGGCGCGGCCCATCTTCAGGCGACGCAGGGCGCCGCGGGCCTGACCGCGACGGGTGCCCTTCGATTCCAGCACGAACAGGACGCCCCCGACCGCGGCCGCCAGCAGGGGCGAGTCGGCGAAGCCGAGGACCGGCGGGCCGTCGACGACCACGTGATCGAACTTGTCGCGGGCGTCGTTGAGGAACTGACGCAGGCGGTCGCCGCCCCACAGCTCGGCGGGGTTGGGCGGCAGCGGGCCGCAGGGGATGAAGTACAGATTGTCCTGGCGCGTGCGCTGGACGACGGAGGCCAGGTCCGACGAGCCCGACAGCACATTGCTCATCCCGCGCTCGTTATCGACGCCCACGAGCCGGTGCATCGACGGATTGCGCAGGTCGCCGTCGACCAGCAGCACGCGCTTGCCGATACGGGCCAGGTTCAGCGCCACGGCGTAGGCCGTGGTCGACTTGCCTTCGGCGGGGCGGGCGGACGACACCAGCAGGCTGGCCGGCGCGCCCTCGGGCGTCGAGAACTGCAACGCCGTTCTGAGGGAGTAGTAGGCTTCGGAGAAACCGGATCGGATGTCGGCCAGGGCGGCCGCCGTGGTCTGGCCCTTGTCGAGCAGCGGCACAACGCCGAGCACCGGCACGGCCAGCTTCTTCTCGACGTCGTCCGGGGTGGCCAGGGTTTCGTCCAGCGCTTCCAGCACCAGGGCGGCGACGACGCCCAGGCCCAGACCGAACAGGGCGGCCAGCGCCAGGTTGATCATCATGTTCGGCTTGGACGGCGTGGCCGGCGGCGTCGCATTGTCGACGATCGAGATGTTGTTGGACGTCACGTTGCCGGTGACGCCGACTTCCTTGTAGCGCTGCAGCAGGCCCTCGTAGAGCGTCCGGGTCGTATCCAGCTCGCGTTGCAGGATGTTGTACTGGATCGAGCGGTCACGCAGGTCGAGCACGTCGCCCTTCAGGCCGTTGACCTGGCCCTGCAGCGAACGCTCCTGATTGGCGGCGACCACATACTGGCTCTGGATCGAGGAGCGGATGTTGGCGGCCAGCGTCTGGATCTGGCCGTCGATCTCGGTGATCTGGCCGCGCAGGCGGACCATCTCCGGATAGTCGGGCTGATAGAGGCTGGACTTCTGCTGGTACTCGGCCTCGAGCTGGGCGCGTTGCTCGCCCAGGCGCTGGATCGAGGGGTTCTGCAGCACTTCCGGCAGCGTCATGACTTCCGAGGTGCGGGCCGAGCGCCAGCGTTCCTCGGCGGCGACGCGGGCGGCGCGGGCCTGGGCGAGGGAGGAGTTCAGGGCCACCAGGTTGTTCGAGGCGAGCGACTGCGATCCGCCGCCCGAGGAGTCGGCGCCGCCTTCGGACGGTTCGCCGACGTTGATGATCTGCTGGTTGGCGGCGTAGGCGACCAGCTGGCGCTCGGCCTCCTCGAGGCGGCCCTTGGTCTGGGCGATGCGCTCTTCCAGGAATTCGCGGGCATAGGCCGACGACTGGAATTTGCGGTCCAGGTTGGCCTGGATGAAGTTCTCGGAGAAGCCGTTGGCGACCCGCGCCGCGACGACCGGATCGGGGTTGTCGAAGCCGACGGCGACCAGGCGCGAACCGCGCACCGGCGTGACGCTGAGGTTTTCCTGCACATAGTCCAGGGCGGCGTTGCGGCGGCGTTCGGCCTGGGCGGCGGCCGAGCCGTTGCGGGCCGGAGGCTCCACGCCGAGGTTGGTCAGAGCCTGATCCGAGCTGGCCAGGCCGAGGCTCTCGACGACGCGTTCGGCCAGCGAGCGGCTGCGCAGCAGGCCGTACTGGGTCTGGAAGAACTCCTCCCCCTGCGCCATGCTTTCGCGCGGATTGACGTCTTCGGTCGAGTTGAAGATGCGCGCGGCCTCCCGATCGATCTGGAGGGTGGCCTGGGCCGTATAGATCGGCGTCATCAGCAGGGTCAGGGCGGCGCCGACGGCCAGGGCCCCGAGGAAGCAGCTGATGATCAGGATGCGATGCTTGAGCGCCAGACGCCAATAGGCCCCCAGATCGAAGACGGGCGCATCCTCGACTTCCTGATGCCAGGCGCCTTGGCGACCGTCTTCAAGAGCCGGTTCGCCGAAACCTGATGCGCGGCCGGAGCGCGCATTGCGATCGTCAGCGAAGTGATTGTCGCCCAGCATAATGCCATCCGCAAATCATGACGGCCGTCGCCGCCTGTCGAAACCTATCGGGCTGATACCGCAAAGCCCTACACCACGCACACGAATTCGAGTGTCCGGGACCTGCCCTCCGGCGTCATGTCGCGGAGGAGGGCGCCGTCGGTCAAGCGTGGCGCGAGGATCAGGTCGTCGGCGCCGGTTGCGGATCATCGGGCGCGGCGCGGGCTTGTCCGAAGGCCGGTCCGACGGCGGGCGGGGGAGCCACTTCGCTATAGAGGCCCGCGCCCTTTCCAGAGTATGCAGCCGGTCCGGCGGCGCGAGCCGCCGTCCGCCGGTGGTCGAGCGCGTCGCTGATGCGTGTCGCCATGGATCAACCCTCCGCAGGACAGATAACGCAGGTCCATGACAGTGACGAATCACGGAAAGCGGCGCGTGTCCCCGAGCTCGAACCCCGTACTGAGGGATACGTTCCGTATCGGGACGGTCGCGTTTTCGTTAGCGGTGGCGTGGTTCGCGTTCAGGCCCGCCGCGACGATCGAAGGGGGGCTGCCGTGGGACAAGGCCAACCATGCCGTAGCCTTCCTGACGTGGACAGTTCTGGCCGCCTGCGGCTGGCCCCGGAACGGCCTGGTCCGGTCGGCCGCGATCATGCTGGGGGCCGGGATCGCGATCGAACTGATCCAAGGCCTGCCCGCCGTCGGACGGGACGCCGATGTCTGGGATGTGGTCGCCGACATGGTCGGCTTCGCCCTGGGCTGGGGTCTGCTGACCGCCATGCAACTGCGGAACCGGCTCGGCCTCAGGGAATGAGGGCGCGGTTCGCCGCCTTGCGCGCGGCGATATCGGCCAGGACGGGCTGAAGCGTCCGCCGCCGCGCCGGCGCGGACTCATAGATTCCGCCGGAATTGAACTGGGCGTAGCGCGCGCCCCGGTCGGCGGCCTCGAACCGGGTCAGGAATTCGACCGCGAGATACGGATCGAAGCCGGCCCGCGCCAGCAGGAACAGGCCCAGGCGGTCGGCATCGGCCTCGGCGCTCAACGACAGGCCCCGGCGCAGGGTGATGGCCCCGTTGGACGCGCCGCGCGCGCCGGTCACATCGGGCTGGGTGCGATGCTCGAGGACCGCATGGGCCAGTTCGTGCGCGAGGACGAAGGCCAGTTGGTCGTCGTCGTCGGCGACGCTGACCATGCCGTCGGAGATGAAGATGTTGCGGCCGTCGGCGCGGCTGCGGCGCGTGCCGGTCACCTCGACCTGGGTGGGATAGGCGCAGGCGTCGACCGGGCGAACGGTGACCTCGCGCTCGACGCCCGCCCGACGGACCCGCAGGGTCACGGGCCCCCGCGCCGCGGCGGCGTCCAGCGTCGCCGCATTGGCCTGAAGACCCTCATAGGACTCCGTCGCGCCCTCGCCTCGCGACAGCGGCTGACCGTTGACCGACAGGATCAGGTCGCCGGGCGAAAGGCCGGCTTCGGCCGCCGGGCTGCCCCGCGGCGCTGCGAGGACGCCGGGCAGATCGCCCTCAAGGCCATAGCGGGCTTCGGCCGTCGGCCGCAGCGCGCCGCCGTACTGGCCGGCGGACTGCAGGGTCCAACCGGCGCGCGGGCGGGTGACGGGGCATAAATCGGCGTTGGACCGGGCGAGGGCCCAGGCCACTCCGGCGACACGGACGTCGACGGCGTTCAGCGCTTCAAGGCGCGCCTCGGGCCCGGCCTGGACGAAGGCTGTATCCGGCGCGGGATGGCCGCAGGCCGCCGCGCCCAGCCCGAAGGCCAGGACGACGGCGAGGATTTGCGCGCGGCGCGCCAACAGCCCTTAGAACGGACGGAAGATCGACAGCGCCGGCAGGGCGCCCACGACTTCCCGCAGGGCCGAGTTCAGGCGCGAGGTGTCGACCACGACGATGTCGTCCCCCAGCACATTGGGGTCGTCGGCGCGGCCCTGACGGATCGCCTGCAGGTCGAACAGGGCGACCGTCCGCTGGCCGTTGATCGTGCGGAACACGGCGACCTTGGTCAGGTCGGCCACGCGGCTGGGACCCTCGGCCATGGCGATCGCCTGCAGCAGGGAGGTCGCGCCGCGCATCTCATAGACGCCCGGCTTGGTGACGGCGCCGTCGACCGTGATCTTCTGGCTGGCCGCCTCGGTGACCGTGACGGTGACCTGCGGGTTGCGCAGATACTGGGCGCTGAGCTTCTGGGCGATATCGGCCGAAAGCTCGCTGGAGGTCCGATCCGCCGCGCGGACAGCGCCGATCAGCGGCATCTGGAGATTGCCCGACGTATCGACGACAAGTTCATCGAACGACAGGTCCGCCACCTGGAAGACGCGAATCGACAGCTTGTCGCCGACGCCGATCCGATACTCGGTATGCGGCGCCGCATCGGGGTCGATTCCCAGCTGGGGCGTAGGCTGGGCCGCCGTCATCTGGGTGACGTCCATCTTGGGGCCGCCGCAGGCGGAGAGCAGGAAGGCCGTGGCGATCAGGACCAGCGGGAGGGCGCGCATCATGCGACAGTCACCTTGAAATCAGGCGGCCTTGAACAGCCGTTTGAAGAAGCCCGGCCGGGTGGCCGAACGGGGGGCGCCGACCGCCGGAGGGACCGAAGCAGGCGTAGCGTTTTCCAGCACCGCTAGGGGTCGGGTCAACACCATGTCTTTCGCGGCCTGTTCGCCGAGGCGTTTCGACACGGCCTCGACCGCCTCGGAAAGCACCGGAGAACGGCTGCGCAGGTTGTGAGCGTCGGTGGCCAGGATGTGGACGATGCCCTCGTCCAGCATGCGCTCGGCCCAGTACTGGGTGCGTTTGCCGAAGCGGCCGGTGACCGAACCGGCGGTGATCTGCATCCAGGCGCCGCTCTGGGCCAGCTGGACCATCAGGTCATACTGCTCCTCGATCCAGCGCAGGCGCTCGGGGTGGGTGATCAGCGGATGAAAGCCCGCGGCCATGCAGTCGAACACGGCGTCGGCCATGCGCGGCGGGGCGGTGTTGTGCGGCGGTTCGAACAGGAAGTAGCGGGTGTCGGCCAGCCTCAGCTTGGACCCGTCGCGCAGGCCCGACGCCAGGCCGGGCACCAGATGCACGTCCGCGCCGGTGACCAGGCGCAGGGGGACGCCGGCCTGGTCCAGTTCGGCCTGAAGCGCGACCACGGCGGCGCGGACGCCGTCCGAGGTGTTCTCATAATAGCCCGGCATCATGTGCGGGGTGCAGGCGGTGACGGTGATGCCGTCGGCCACCGCGATCCGCGCCATCGCCAGCGAGGTTTCCAGGTCCGGCGCGCCATCGTCGATGCCCGGCAGGATATGGCAGTGGAGGTCGATCACATCGGTCTCGTGGTGCGGCGGCGTCTCTACAGGAGAGGCGCTGGCGGCTGAACAGGGGATGAAGGGCCGCCCCCGCGGCCCGCCTCAAACGTGGAACAGGAGCTTTAGTTCAATCCGGTCGGCGCGTCCGTAATGAGGCCGGCCGCGGCGGCGACGCAGACCTGATCGAAGGCTCCGACGATATGATAGAGCGAACTGGCGGGGGCCGGCTCGTCCACGAAGGCGCCGGACGCCTCCAGCTTGTCGCGCCAGGCGCCGTTGGGCCGCAGGTAGAGGGCCAGGCCCGCCGCCGCCTTGCGCGCCTCGGCCAGCCGCTGCTCGCGCTCGGAGCCCTCGGCCAGCTCGGCCATGGCCAGGGCGGCGCGCAGCCACTCGGTCTGGGGCCACAGGCGGGCGCGGGCGCTGCGCACCGACAGGCTGTCGTCCAGCTCGTCGACGGCGACGCCCCGGCGCGGATCGACCCCGCGCAGGCCGTGCATGTAAAGGCGCTTCGCCGCCGCCATGGCGCGGGCGTCGCCCCGGGCGAGGGCGTGCCGCGACAGCAGCCAGCTCCATTCGAACTGGTGACCGGGCTCGACCAGGCGGCCGTCCTCGCCCGGCGCCGGGCGCCAGTCGGCGTCGTAGAACTCGCGCAGGAAGCCGCCGTCGGCGTCGATGAAGCGGGTCAGGGCCAGTTCGGCCAGGGAATCGGCGATCGCGTCCCAGCGCGGATCGACGCCGCGCGCGGCCCAGGCCTGGGCCGCCTCGAACAGGTGCATGTTGGCGTTCGCCTGGAAGGGATGGTCGCCGGCCTCGCGCCAGCCGCCGCCGGGCAGGCGCTCGGCCAGAAGCCGGTCCAGCATGATCCCCGCCTGGGCTTCGCAGCGCGCGGTCTCGATCCCGGCGGCGTGGACGGCGGACAGCGCCAGCAGGGCGAAGGCCTGCTCATACTGCAGGGCGGCGTCGTCCAGCACCGAACCGTCGGTGTTCAGGGCGTTGCGCACCGCGCCGTCGGTGCGCAGGTAGCCGGCCAGGAAGCGCTCCAGTCCGCGTTCGACCCGCTCGCGCCACGGCCCCGCCCAACCCTGGGCGCCGGCGCGGGCGAAGACGTAGATCTGGCGCGTCTGGACGCGGGCGCGGCGGCGGCTCTCCACCGCGCGGCCCTCCAGCGTCAGGGTCTCGACGAAGGCTCCGTCTGCATGGGTCCCGAGCGTCGCCCACAGCGGCAGGGCCGCGGCGCGCATCCAGTCGCCGAACCGCCGGTAGGGCGCAGGGTCGGCCGTCTCGGGCACGTCGGCGTGGCGCGGGGCCTCGGCCTTGACCCTGTCGACCACGGCCTTGACGTCCTGCGCCCGCGACAGGTCGCAGACCAACACGGCGTCGTTCTCGGCGATGACCGCGATGTTGGACACGCCCAGGGTGGCCACCACCATGCCGTCGGCGGCGCGGACAAGGACGTTGTCGCTGTCGACGCCGATGTGCAGTCCCGTGTGCCCCGCGCCGGTCGCCAGCACCGAATCCCAGGCGCCCACGTCGGACCATTCGAAGCCGACGGGCAGGACGGAGGTGCGGTCGCTCTTCTCCATCACCGCATAGTCGATGGAGATGCGCGGGGCGGTGCGGAAGGCGTCGGTCAGGCGGATCAGGGGCCCGGTCAGGTCGGCGGGGAGGGCGTTGCGGGCGGCCTCGGCGATCTCGGGCGCATGGCGGGTCAACTCGTCCATCAGGGCGGCGCCCGAGACGATGAAATTGCCGCTGTTCCACAGGAAGCCGTCAGCCAGATAGCGGGCGGCGGTGGCGGCGTCGGGCTTTTCAACGAAACGCTTCACCGGCGACAGGCCGGCGCCCTGGGGACTGATGTAGCCGTAGGCCGGGGAGGGCCAGGTCGGGGTGACGCCCAGGGTGACGATACGGCCGCGGGCGGCTTCTTCAGCGGCGGTGCGGACGGCGGCGCGGAAGGCTTCCGCATCGGGGATGTGGTGGTCCGAGGCGATGATGGCGGCGACGCCGTCCGGGTCGCGCCGCTGGACGAAGGCGGCGGCGGCGGCCATCGCCGGTCCCGAATCGCGCGCCTCGGGCTCCAGCAGGATGGTGGCCTCGACGCCGATGGCGGCCAGTTCGCCGGCGATGGCGTCGGCATGCCCCAGGCCCGCGACCACCACGACGTCGCCGTCGGCGGCGAGGGGCGCGACCCGCAGGACGGTTTCCTGGAACAGTGACCGCGCGCCCGTCAGGGGCAGGAACTGCTTGGGCCGTCCGGGACGCGAGGCGGGCCAAAGGCGCGAACCGGCCCCGCCGCACATGATCACCGGATAGATATTCATCATTCCCCCGCGCAAGTC
>NZ_JAHFPF010000358.1 GCF_023259385.1 Brevundimonas sp.
GGATTTTCACTGGTACGCCCCCACCCGCTTGGCAACGCCCAGCTGCACCAGGGTAATGGCCAGGATGCACAGGAACAGGACGAAGGCCACGGCGCTGGCGGAGCCCAGGTTCCACCATTTGAAGCCCTCTTCGTACATGAAGTAGAGCACCGTCACCGTGCTTTGGGCCGGGCCGCCTTGCGTCATCACATAGGGTTCGGCGAACAGCTGGAAGAAGCTGGCGACCGAGATGATCGAGACGAGCAGCATCGTCGGCGCGATGGCCGGCAGGGTGACATGGCGGAACTGCTTCCACGGCCCGGCGCCGTCGATGCGGGCGGCCTCGTACAGATCGTCCGGCACGGTCTGAAGCACCGCCAGGAAGATCAGCATATTGTAGCCGAAGATCTTCCAGACCACGAACATCAGGATGGCGGGGATGGAGGTCGAGGGCTGGCCCAGCCAGTCCACCGCCGGCAGGCCGATGCTCTCCAGCCCCCAGTTGATGACGCCGTAGCGGGTGTGCAGCAGATAGCGCCAGACCACGGCGGTGGCGACCAGGGTGGTGACATAGGGGGCGAAGAACATGACCCGCCAGATCGGCCGCCACTTCACCACCCGCGCATTCAGGATCACCGCCGCGGCCAGCGAGGCCGCAATGGACAGGGGCACGCCCAGGACCGCGAAGGTCAGGGTGTTCTTCATCGCCCCCCAGAACAGGGGATTGGTCATCAGCCGCTCGTAGTTCTGCAGGCCGACGAAACGCAGATTATCGAGGTTCGCCAGGGCGTAGATGTCGAAGTCGGTCAGGCTGAGCAGCAGGGCCGCGATCACCGGAAAGGCGAAGAACAGGCCGATGGCGATCATCGCAGGGGCGACGAAGGCCCAGGCTGCGCGCTCTCTGGCCGCGCGTCCACGCGACGGCTTCACGCGGGCCAATGTCGGATCGGCGACGGTCATACGGCCCTGCCCTGCTCCATCATCCAGCGGCGCTTCTCCAGCAGCCGGTCCGCCCGACGGTCGATCTCCGCTGCCGCAGTCTCGGGGGTATATTCGCCGCGCACCATGCGTTCGGCGACGATCTGCATCTCGGTCACGATCCGCTCCCACTCCGGAACCTTGGGCACGGCCTTGGCCCGCTCCAGCTGGCCGCGGAAGGGCGCCAGCATGGGGTCGCGCTCCACCTGGGCGATGTCCCAGGCGCTTTTCCGCGCCGGCAGATCGCCGACGATGGTGTTGAACCGGGCCTGGACGGCCGGCTCGGACAGATAGCGGACCAGGGCCCAGGCCGCCTCCTGATGCGGCGAGGACTTGAACACCGCCAGGCTGGACCCGCCCGGCGCCGAGGCGCCCAGGCCGTTCGGTCCCGGCACGCCGGCCGTGGCCCAGCTGGATTGAAACGACGCCGGCAAGCGGCTGCGGAAATCGCCCACGCTCCACGGGCCGGAGAAATAGAAGCTGAAATAGCCGCGCGCGAACTCGGTCCAGACGTTGGAGATCTGCGCCGCCGAAGCCAGGGGCGCCAGGCCCTCGGCGAACAGGCTGCGATAGAAGGCCAGGGCCGAGATGAAGCCGGGGTTGGAGAAGTTGCCGCGCGTATTGCGGTCACGCAGCAAGGGCTCCTCGGTCTGAAGGCCGAAGGTCAGAAGCTGCTCGAACTCGTTTAGGGGCAGCAGAATGGCGTAGTTGTCGCCGCCCGCCACGCGCTTGATCCCGTGCATGGCCCGCTTCCACTCGGCCCAGTCCCGGGGCGGGGCGCCGAAGCCGGCGCGGGCCAGAAGGTCGGTGCGATAAAACAGAAGCCGCGTATCGACGTACCAGGGCGTGGTCATGCCCCGGCCGGCCACCTCGTTGGTCTCCAGCACCGCCTCGAACTGATCGGTCAGCAGGTCGGCGGCGGCCGGCGGGGTCGGCGACAGGGCGCCGATGGCGGTCAGTTCCGACACCCAGGTGTTGCCGATCTGGCTGACGTCCGGCAGCGAGGCGCCGGCATAGGCGGTCAGCAGCTTCTCGTGCGCCGCCGTCCAAGGCAGGGGCTGGACCGCGACGCGGACGCCGGGGTTGCGCCGCTCGAACTCGGGCATC
>NZ_JAHFPF010000200.1 GCF_023259385.1 Brevundimonas sp.
CGTTCCGGGGTCTGAGCCGGAGCAGCCTCGGCGGCGGGCGCGGGCTCGGCCTCGAAGGAAGCCTCGTCGCCGGCGGCGTCGGCGGGAGCGTCGCCCTCGCCGTCGAAGCGACGGTTGCGTTCGTCCCGGCGGCGCTCCCAGCGTTCGCGGCGGCTCTCACGGCGACCGCCCTCGCGGGCCTCGCCATCAGCGGCGGGGGCGGGCGCGGCGCCTTCGGCGCGCGGCTCACGCGGTTCGCGGGGTTCACGCGGCTCACGATCGTCGCGGTCGCGCCATTCGCGGCGGGGCTGTTCGTTCGAGCGCTCGTTCTGGCGCTCTTCCTGCTCGCGCTGGCGGGCTTCCTGCTGGGCGACGCGGTCGGCCTCGGCCTGCTGGGCGGCCATGATGGCCGCCGCCTGGGCGCCGGATTCGTCCTCGAAGTCGATATCGAAGCCCTGACCGGCCAGTTCGCGCTGGGCGATCTCGGAGACCGAACGCTGGGGCTGAAGGGCGCGCAGGACGCGGAAATAGTGTTCGGCGTGCTGGGTGTAGTTCTCAGCCAGAACGCGGTCGCCGCCGGCCGACGCGTCGCGCGCCAGCTGCATGTAGCGCTCATAGACGGTCTGGGCGTTGCCGCGGACCTTGATGTTCTCGGGCCCTTGCGAGTCCCAGGAACGATTGGGGTTGGTGGCGTTGGCGTTGTTATTGCCGCCGCTGCCGGGCTTCCTGTTGCGTCCGCGTTGACGCTTCATGCCCTTGAAATCTCTCATCGGACGCTACCGTGCCTTGATGGGGAGGGCGGACCGGACCTCGAAGGCTCGGTATCCGTCCGGGGGTGTTCCGTCTCGGGCGGGGCCTATTCCCCGCTGGCGATGTGTTCGGAAAGCCGTGCCGCCCCGTGGTCCGCCGGGCGACTGGCCCGACCGTCACTGCCCTGAACGCGCGCGAGTCAGGAACCAGAGCGGTTCGAGGCGTGCGTTTCGGGTGGGAGACAAGGGAGACTTAGCGCGGGATCGTGGCGTTTCCAAGGGGATTTGTATGGCGACGCCATACAGCCCCCCTCGCCTCACATCTTCGGAATCGGATTGGTCCGGGGATTGGGGCCGTTGGTGACGACGCGGTCGCGGTCGGACAGGTCCTTGACCACGATGACGTTCTCGAAGCCCGCATCCTCGAACAGGGCCTTGACCTGCGGCCCCTGGTCCCGGCCGATCTCGACCGCGAAGGTCCCGCCGGGCTTGAGGATGCGCATGATCTCTGGCGCCAGTTCGCGATAGGCGACCAGGCCGTCCTCGCCGCCATCCAGCGCCAGGTGGGGATCGTGCTCGCGCACCTCGGGATCGAGGCCGGCGATGTCGCCCGAGGGGATGTAGGGCGGGTTGGAGACCACCAGGTCGAAGCTGTGTTCCGCGAAGCCCGTGGCCCATTCGGTGCGGATGAAGTCGCAACGGCCGGCGAGGTCCAGGTTGGCGGCGTTCTCCCGCGCCACGGCCAGGGCCTCGGTCGAGATGTCGGTGCCGACCCCCTTGGCCGCCGGACGCTCGGCCAGGGTGGCCAGCAGGATGGCGCCCGAGCCGGTGCCCAGGTCGATCATCGTGAAGGCCTCATGCGGGGCGTAGGCCAGCATGATCACGTCCAGCAGGGCCTCGGTGTCGGCGCGCGGGCTGAGGACGTCGGGCGTGACGTTCAGCATGATCTTCCAGAAGCCCTTCTGGCCAAGGATCTTCGACACCGGCTCGCGCTTCAGACGGCGGGCGATATAGCCGTCCAGCACGGCCCGCTGCGCGTCGGTCACGACGCGGTAGGGGTCGGTCAGGATGTCGGTGCGCGAGCAGTCGGCGGCGACCTCCAGCAACAGGCGGGCGTCGATCGAGGGGCTGTCGATTCGGGCGGCCTTGAGATCGGCCGTGGCGGCCTTCCAGGCGGTCAGCAGGGTGCGGGCGGAGGCGGCGTCGGTCATGTGGACGGATTGGCGCGGCTGGCCGACGATTTCAAGCTCTACCGACCACAGCGGGGCGGCTTGCCGGGCGTCGGAGCCCGGGCTCCGAGCAGCGCCATCGCCGACGCCTCCAGATCGATCAGGGGCGCGGTGCGATCCGCATAGCCGGCCTCCGACAGGGCTTCGCCCAGCACGTAGCCGGCATAGGCCATGTCGAGACCCAGCCGGTCCGACAGCGCATTCATCTTGTCCAGCACCGCGCAGGCCTCATCAGGCCGCCGCGCGCCGGCCAGGAAGACCGTCCACTGGTTGAACAGCATGGTCAGGTCCTGGCGATCCGTCCCCTCCACCGGATCCGCCCCCAGCAGCGGTTCATAGAGGGCGGCGACCGCCTGCACGCGCGCCGGATCTTCGTTGAGACCGTCGGCGACGCTGCGAATGTCGGCCAATCCGGTCAGGGTCGAGAGCGTCTCGATATGACCGGGGCCCAACCGCGCCACGCGGATGCGATGGGCCTCTTCCAACCACCGCTCCGCATCCGCCGATGTCTGGGATCCGCGAGCCATGAACTCGGTTCTGGCCGCGTCCGAAAGCAGCATCGCCAGCATCCGGCTGTCCGCGGCGAAACCCTGGCGTCCCTCGGCGACAGCGCGCTTCATATAGGGCAAGGCCAGAGCCGCGGCGGCGATAGGATCGTCGCTGTCTTCGCTCATCAGGGTCACGCCATAGGCGGTCAACAGCCGCGCCCTTTCGGCCGCGTCAGGCGTAGCCGAGAGCCGGGTTTCGAGGGCCCCGTCGCCGGCGGCCGCGCCGTTCAGGCGACGAAGCTTGAAGAGCGGCGCGGCCGCCTCCTCCAGCGCTTCCGAACTCCAGGGGCCGGAGAGGGGATCGTCCGGGTCCGAGGCGGTTCGGGACGCCTGCGGGGCTGACGGCGACGGCGCGGCGACCGCCACGGACGTCATGGCCAGTCCGACGAGAAAGACAAGACTTCTGATCCGCATGATGGTTCCCCGAACCACCCCAAGCTATGACGGGGTTCGCGGGGTCCGCAAGAAGCGGGGAACGGCAGGGGCAGCTTGGCCGTTGTCGCGCCCATGCAGCGACAGTCGGGAAAGACAGGCTTGGACAGGAAGACGGGACCCAGTCTGTGGGGCGTGGCGGGGGCCATCCTGGGCGGCCTGGCCGCGGGCGCGGGAGCCGCGCACCTGCTGTACACGCGCGGGCACAAGTTCGGGGTGGAGCTGCGTCCGCAGCGGCCCGAGCCCCTGCCCCCGCGACCGCCCACGCCCGAGGATTTCGACGCCAAGGAGCCCGGGCGCGGCCGGACCGCGCGACGGCCCGAACATATTCCGCACAAGGGCTGGGTCGACATCTTCTGGCGCTGGGGCGCCTCCTACTTCGGCGACCGGGTCGGGTTCGTGGCCGGCGGGGTGACCTTCTTCGTGGTCCTGTCGCTGTTCCCGACCCTGGCCGCCTTCGTAACCATCTACGGCCTGTTCGCCGATCCGAACGACGCCTGGGGCCGGCTGGAGTTCCTGTATTCCGTGCTTCCCCAGGGGGTCACCGAGTTCCTCGGCGGAGAGATGCAGCGGCTGGCCCAGAACTCGACCGGCCAGCTGACCTTCACCCTGGTCTGGACCCTGGCGCTGTCGCTGTGGACGGCCAATGGGGCGATCAAGGTGCTCTTCTACGGGTTGAACGTCGCCTATCACGAGGTCGAGCGGCGCAGCCTGATCCGGTATAACCTGCTGTGCATGGCCTTCACCGTGTCCGGCCTGCTGGCGGTGCTGCTGGCGGCGGGGATGGTGGTCGGCGTGCCCGTGGCCCTGAGCGTGCTGGGGCTATCCGACGAGTGGGCCTATCTGGCGCCGTTCCGCTGGCCGGTGCTGCTGCTGATCTACGGCGCGGCGCTGACGCTGATCTACCGCATGGGTCCGTGCCGGCAGAAGGCGCGATGGCGCTGGCTGACGCCGGGGGCGATCTTCGCCGCCTTGCTGAGCGTGGGGCTGTCGCTGGGGTTCAGCTGGTATCTGCAGACCTTCGTGCGCACGGCCTCCTACGGCCCGCTGGCGGCGATGATGGGTTTCCTGCTGTGGACCTGGCTGAGCGTGCAGATCATCCTGATGGGCGCCGAACTGAACGCCGAGATCGAGCACCAGACCGCCATCGACACGACCACCGGCGAACCGGTGGCGCTGGGCGAACGGGGGGCCGTCATGGCCGACAGCGTCGGACCCAAGCGCGGCAATCCGGCGGCCCTGGCCTTCACGCTGAAGCATGCCGAGGCGCTGTCGGACCGACTGCTGCGGCGGCGGATTCGCCCGCGAAACTGAGGGTCAGCCGAACTCGGCTTCCAGGTCGGCCAGGCGGGCGGCCTGGTCCTCGGCGATCAGGGCGTTGAGCATCGGATCGATGTCGCCCTCGAGGATCTGCGGCAGGCTGTGCAGGGTCAGGCCGATGCGGTGGTCGGTGACCCGGCCCTGCGGGAAGTTGTAGGTGCGGATGCGCTCGGACCGGTCGCCCGAGCCGACCTGTGACTTGCGGGCGTCCGAGCGGGCGTTGTCCTTCATCTGGCGCTGCATGTCGTAGAGGCGGACGCGCAGATTCTTCATCGCCTTGTCGCGGTTCACGTGCTGCGACTTCTCGGACGACGTCACCACGATGCCCGAAGGGAAGTGGGTGATGCGCACGGCGGAATCGGTCTTGTTGACGTGCTGGCCGCCCGAGCCGGAGGCGCGGAAGGTGTCGATGCGGATGTCCTTGTCGTGGATCTCGATCTCCACGTCCTCGACCTCGGGCAGGACCGCGACGGTGGCGGCCGAGGTGTGGATGCGGCCGCCCGCCTCGGTGGCCGGGACGCGCTGGACGCGGTGGACGCCGCTCTCGAACTTCAGGCGGCCGAACACGCCGTCGCCGGTGACGGTGGCGATGATTTCCTTGTAGCCGCCGGCCTCGCCCTCGGTGGCGCTGTCGACCTCGACCTTCCAGCCCCGGGTGGAGGCGTAGCGCGAATACATGCGGAACAGGTCGCCGGCGAACAGGGCCGCTTCGTCGCCGCCGGTGCCGGCGCGGACTTCCAGCACGGCCGAGGCGTTCTCGTCGGCGTCGCGGGGCGCCAGCAGGAGGGCGACCTCGCGCTCCATCTCCGGCAGGCGATCCTTGAGCGACTGAAGCTCCTCGGCGGCCATGTCGGCCATCTCCGGATCCTCGGCCATCACCTCCAGGTCGGCCATCTCGGCGCGGGTCCGGGCCAGGCCCTGGACGGCGTCCGCGACCGGCTTGAGTTCGGCGTGCTCCTTGGACAGGCGCACGATCTCGGCGCCGTCCGAGGCCGCGCCCATGCGCGCCTCCACCTCGTGGAAGCGGTCGAGCACCTGATCGAGCCGGGCCTGGGGAAGTCGCAAGGGTTTCTCCGGAAAGGGGCCGATCTCCTATCCGGCCCGCCGGGACCTGTCCAATGCGGCGTCAGTACAGCAGGGTTTTCCGGTGCAGGCTTCCGGCCGTCCCGGGGCTTTCCATCTTGATCAGCTGCTGGGTCGACTTGGCCAGCCAGAACCGCGCGATCGAGGCCCCGCCGGAGTTGTAGTCCGTCTCGACCACCCAGCAGTCGATCGCCGACCCGTCCGGACCGGTCAGGACGGCCTGGTCGCCGGTCCGCCAGACATAGCGCGCCGGCGGTCCTCCGCCGGGATGATAGAAGGGGATGGAGACGGCGTACCCCGGCGCCCACGGCAGGGTCTGCAGCATCTCCATGTCGGTTTCGAAATTGTACGCCGCCTCGGACGCCGGCGCCGAGAAGTCGGCGCGGCTGTTGTCGGGCAGGTCCCGCAGGCCGGTGATGGCCTCGGGCGAGAAGCGGAAGCCTTCGACCACGCGGGTCCCGTCGCGGGTGGAGGTCCGGATATGCGTCAACGGGCGGAAGGTCCCGATCTCGAACACGGAGTCACGCTCGGCCAGGGACGGCGTCTGCCCGGTCCCGTCCCAACGCTGGACGATGTGAAGGCGTCGAACGCCCTCGACCTCCTCGAAGCGGACCTCGCGCCGCCAGATGTCGACGGCGATATGGGCGCCGTCCTTCTCGACCGAGCGCAGATAGGTCCGGGCGCCGGGCTTCAGCAGATCGAACCGGGGCAACGGACGGCCCACGCTCAGCAGATCGATGTCGGCGGCCCGAGCGGCGCCGACCAGGGGCGCGGCGGCGGCGGCGGCCAGGACGAAACGGCGGGTCGGTTTCATCGGCGGCCTCCCGCCGGACGGGCCAGCACTTCGCCGCGGCCCAGGTCATGGCGCAGCGCGCCGTAGGCGGCCCAGTCGAGCACGGCCTGGATGTAGCCGTCCGCATAGCGGGTCTCGATCCGCGTCCCGTCGGGGCCGGGCTCGAACTGGACGATGCCGTGGTCGGCGTCCGGATACTGGACGACGGTGACGGGACGGCCCTCGGCGGCGAGGGCGGTCAGGCGCGTGCGCGTGCCCTCCATCGGCGCTTCGGTGTCGTTCGCGGCCAGGATCCACAACATGGGGACATCGAGGCCGCGCAGCGTCGGCAGGGGATCATAGTCCCACATGATTCCCCACTGGATCTGGGCGAGAAGGGCGGTGATCTCTTCGTTCGACGACTTGAGGAGCATGGGAGTGAAGTCGCCGCCGATGTCCTTGAACCAAGGTTCCGAACCATAGCGGGCGCGCACGGCGTCGAGATCGGCGAAGCCGACCGCGCCGTTCGACGACACGAAGGCGGTCGTGACGGTGAAGATCTTCTCGGCCTCGGCGAGCACCTCCGGTCCCCATCCCTTGTCCGTGAGGCTGTCACGGATCTCGCCGCGTTCCTCGGCCAGGACGCCCTCGGCCATGCCGAAGCCGATGG
>NZ_JAHFPF010000006.1:0-18721 GCF_023259385.1 Brevundimonas sp.
GACCGCGATCCGCACCGGGACCTTTTCGCCCGCGGCGTTGACGAGGTCGAAGGCGGAGAAGGCGGGCGCCATGCGCTCGCTGAAGGTCAGGCTGATGGTCGAGGGCGCCGCCACGGTCGCGTTCGGCGCTGGTGTCGCCGTGACCAGCCGGGCGTGGGCCGCCGCCGGGCCGGCGGCGAAGGCGGTCATCGCCGCCAGGGCGATGAAGGGGGCGGGGCTGAAACGGCGCATGCTCGGTCTCCTGACGGGGCCGATCCGGCCCTGTGCATCTCTACGCGCCGGGCGAGAGCGCCCCTCATGACGGCGGGGAGGGCTCAGTCCTCGTGGGCGATCAGGCTCTGATGCTTGGTGTCGCGCATGAAGAGATAGACCAGCAGCGAGACGCCGATCATGGCGGTGACGTACCAGAAGAAGGCGCTCTCGATCCCGGCGCCCTTGAGCCACAGCGCCACATATTCCGCCGTGCCGCCGAAGGCCGCGTTGGCGATGGCATAGGGCAGAGCGACGCCGAGGGCGCGGATGTGGGCGGGGAAGAGCTCGGCCTTCACCACGGCGTTGATGGAAGTGTAGCCGCTGACGATCACCAGCGCCGAGAGCGCCAGCAGGAAGGCGACGAAGGGGCTGTCGGCCGTGGCCAGGGCCGACATGATCGGCACGGTGAAGAGGACGCCGGTGATCCCGAAGGCGATCATCACCGGCTTGCGCCCGATACGGTCAGACAGGGCGCCCACGGCGGGCTGCAGGCACATGAACAGGAACAGGGCGGCGGCGCTGATCTCGGTCGCCACGTCCTTGGTGAAGCCGGTCGTGTTGACGAGGAATTTCTGCAGGTAGGTGGTGTAGGCGTAGAAGGCGAGCGTCCCCCCGGCGGTCAGGCCCATGACCAGCAGGGCCTCCTTGGGATGCTTGAGGATCAGCAGCAGGGCGCTGGATTTCGGCGGCACCTTGGCGTCGGAGGCCACGAAGGCGCGGGTCTCGTCGAGGCGACGCCGCAGCCAGAAGACGATCACCGCCAGCGCCGCGCCGACGAAGAAGGGAATGCGCCAGCCCCAGGACGCCAGCGCGTCCTCGCTGAGGGTGTTCTGCAGCAGGATCAGCAGCAGCAGGGCCAGGAGCTGGCCCGAGATCAGGGTCACGTACTGGAAGCTGGACCAGAAGCCGCGATGGTTCTTCGTGGCCATCTCGGACAGGTAGGTGGCCGAGGAGCCGTATTCGCCGCCGACGCTGAGGCCCTGCATCAGGCGGGCGAGCAGCAGCAGGGCGGGGGCGGCCAGGCCGATGGTCGCGTAGCCGGGCGTGCAGGCGATGATCAGGCTGCCTGTGCACATCAGGGTGACGGACAGGGTCAGCCCCGCCTTGCGGCCCTTGCGGTCGGCGTAGACGCCCATGATCCAGGCCCCGACCGGCCGCATCAGGAAGCCGACGGCGAAGATGGCGGCGCTGCTCAGCAGCTGGGCCGTGGGCTCGCCCTTGGGGAAGAAAACGGGAGCGAAATAGAGGGTGAAGGCCGCATAGGCGTACCAGTCGAACCACTCGACCAGATTGCCCGCCGAGCCGCCGATGATGTTGCGCAGGCGCCGGGCGGGCGACATGGTCTCGGTCGAGGCGGCGGTCATGGGTTCGGCCTTTCGGTCTCGCTCAAGGTCAGGGTCGGCCGGAGAGGGCGGGCCAGGCCGTCCAGGTTCCGATGGCGTAGGCGACGCCATAGGCCAGGACGATCAGGGAACTCCACAGAACGAAGGGCGTGACGCCGCCGGGGTTCAGGACGAACGCCGGGACGAGCACCAGTCCGCGCAGAAGATAGACGGCGGTGATCAACACAAGGGCGGTGCGGATCAGCGGCAGGCGCGGAATCAGTCCGGCGCCGGAGAAGGCGTAGGCGGCCCAGACGGCGAGCACGCCCGCGATCCCGAGGGTGATGAGGTGCGGGGTCCATGAGCCCTGCTCGACCTGCCGCGCCATCCGCTCGCCGGCGCCGAGGGTCCGGTACCAGGATGCCCCGCCCACGATGGCGGCGAGGTGCAGAAGGGAGGCTCCGGCGCTGAGAACGCCACCCGCGATCAGGGCCGGATTGGTCGTCATGGCGGTCAGTCCCTCTGGAACGGATAGAAGCCGGAGCCGAGGCCGAGGATGGAGGTCAGCTCGTCCAGCGCGCCCCGGCTTTCGTCCAGCAGGGCCGGATCGGCCAGGTCGGCGACGCCGAGGCGGTCGCGGTACCAGGTCGCGCCCCAGACGCTGAGCGCGCCGTGCAGACCCTCGGTCAGGCGCATGGCGGGATTGGTCGCGGCCAGTTCGGCGTCGTTCAGGACCACCCTGAGACGGAGGCAGGCGGGGCCGCCGCCGTTGCGCATCGACTGCCGCACATCGACGTACTCGACCTTGCCGATGGGACCGTTGGACGAGGCCACGCCTTGCGCCACCGCATGGCTGCGGGCGTTGTCGCGGGTCTCGGTCGGGCAGATCAGGGTCAGGCGATCCTCGCCCGGGATCCGCACCAGCATGGAGTTGAACAGATAGCTGGAGATGGCGTCGGCCAGCGGCAGGTCGGCGGACGAGACCTCGACGAAGATCGGCTCGAAGCCCTTTGCGGCCGCACGGATGGCGGCGTGGGTTCCGGCGGTGTCCTCGAAGGCCAGATCGTGATGGAACAGGGTCTCCAGCGCGCCGACGCAGACCACGTCGTTGTGGAAGGTGCCGCCGGCGATGGCGGCCTTCGACTGGCGGGCCAGGACCGCACCGGAGGCGCCATGGCGGCGGGCCAGGGCCTCGGAGGCTTCGCGCGTCTGGCGGGCGGGATAGGCGCCGGACCACGGCTCATAGGCCTCGCGGCCCCAGACCAGAAGATTGACGCCGGGCTCTCCGTGGTCGGCGCACAGGCGGACGTGGTTGGCGGCCCCCTCGTCGGCCAGATGGGCGACCGAGGGCAGGGCGTCGTGCACGGCGAAGCGCGCGGTGTCGGGGAAGAGGGCGTCCAGCGCGCGCTTCGTCTGGGCATGCTCGAGCGAGCGGTGCAGGTTGGTGACGAGGTTGGCGGGGCTGAAGTGGACCCGGCCGTCGGCGCTGTCGGCGCTGGGCGTCACCGTCGCGGCGTTGGCGGCCCACATGGGCGAGGCCGAGCTGGCGGCGGCGGCGAAGGTCGGGGCCTCCTTCCACGCCCGCTCCACCACCTGGGCGTCCGTGCCGGAGAAGCCGAGGCTGCGCAGGAAGGGCAGGTTGGGCCGCTCGTGCGGCGGCAGGACGAACTGGGGCAGGCCGAGGTCGGCCAGCCGCTTCATCTTGTCGAGACCCTGCAGGACGGCGGCGCGAGGGTTGGACTCCTGGCCCTCGTTCAGGCTGGAGGCGAGGTTGCCCGGCGACAGACCCGCATAGGAGTGGGTCGGGCCGATCAGGCCGTCGGCGTTGGCTTCGACGGCGGGGACGGTCACGCTGACAACCCCTTGATCTCGCTTTCGATGTTCTTGACCGCCTCAGCCTCGAAACTGGCCACCGGATAGGCGCAGTAGTCGGCGGCGTAGTAGGCGCTCGGGCGGTGGTTGCCGCTGGCGCCGAGGCCGCCGAAGGGCATGTCGCCGGCGGCGCCGGTGGTCGGGCGGTTGAAGTTGACGACGCCCGCGCGGATGCGGCGGATGAAGCGGTCCCAGTTGGCCGGATTGTCGCTGACCAGGCCGGCGGACAAGCCGTAGCGGGTGGCGTTGGCCGCCGCGATGGCCGCCTCGAAGGTCGGAACCCGGATCACCTGCAGGAAGGGGGCGAACATCTCCTCATCCAGCACGTTCAGGCCGGTCACGTCGATGATGGCGGGCCGGACGAAGGCGCCGGGCAGGTTTCCGACCGGGCCGGAGGCGCGGACCACCTTGGCGCCCAGGTCGATGCGCTGCTGCAGGGCCTGCAGGGCCGCCTGGGCCGCGCGCTCCGAGATCAGCGGACCGGCGTAGGGCTCCGTCGCGCTGTTCCAGGGGGCGAAGATCAGGCGGTCAGACAGTGCGGCGACGGCTTCGATGACGGCGTCGCCCTGCGGTCCTTCCGGCACGATCAGGCGACGGGCGCAGGAGCAGCGCTGGCCGGTGGTGATGAAGGCCGACTGGACCACGATGCCGGCGACAGCCTCGGCGTCGGCGGCGTCCCAGACGACCAGCGGATTGTTGCCGCCCAGCTCGAGCGCGAGGATCACGTGCGGATCGTCCGCGAACTTGCGGCGGAAGTGAGCGCCGGCGGCGCCGGAGCCGGTGAACATCAGGGCGTCGATGCCGCTGTCCAGCAGGGCCGCGCCCGTGTCGCGGCTGCCCTGGACGACGTTGACGACGCCGGCGGGCAGGTCGGCAGCCTCGAACGCCTCGGCCATCAGCTGGCCGGTGAGCGGGGTCTCTTCCGACGGCTTGAAGACGACGGTGTCGCCGGCCAGCAGGGCCGGAACGATGTGGCCGTTGGGCAGGTGGCCGGGGAAGTTGAACGGGCCGAGCACGGCGGCGACGCCGTGCGGGCGGTGACGCAGGGTCGCCGAGCCGAAGGCGGTCTGGGCCGTTCGCTCGCCCGTGCGCTCGTCATAGGCGCGGATCGAGATGTCGACCTTGCCCTGCATGGCCTGAAGCTCGGTGGTGGTCTCCCACAGGGCCTTGCCGGTTTCGCGGCTGATGGCCTCGGCGATCTGAGGGGCGCGCTCTTTCAGGACCGCCTGATACCGTTTGACTGCGTCGATTCGGTCCTGACGCGGGTGGTCGGCCCAATCGGGGAAGGCGGCCCGGGCGCGGTCGGCGGCGGCCTGGACCTCGGCGGCGGAGGCGGCGGGGCCTTCCCAGACGGTTTCGCCGGTGGCGGGGTCGATGGACTGGAATACGGTCATGGGATCACTCAGGTCTTCACGCGGACCGTATCTCCGGCGCGCACCTTCAGCGCATCGGCGGTCTCGCGATTCAGGGTGGCGACGTCGCCCTCGATATGGGCGCGCTGGCGCACGGCGCGGAAGGCGCCGACGCTGTTGGTCGAGATCAGGGCGGGCAGTTCGGCCTCGACCTCGTCGGCGACGGCGACGGTCAGGGGGCGGGCGTCACGGACGGTGCGGATGTTGTCACGCTGGCACGAGACGGTCGGCCCGGCGTCGAAGATGTCGATCAGGCCGTTGGGCCGGAAGCCCTCGCTTTCCAGCAGGGCCATGGCGGGCACGCCCTGCGGGTGGACCTTGCCGATCACGGCGCGGGCGGGCTCGGGCAGCAGGTCGATGTAAATCGGGTGGCGTGGAGCCAGGTCGAGGATGAACTGCTTGTCCGTCGAGCCGGTCATGCGGTCGGCCTCGTCGAACTCCATCGGGAAGAATTTGTGGGCGACATGGTCCCAGAAGGGGCAGGCGCCGTCGGGGGTGAAGACCCCGCGCAGCTCGGCCAGGACGTTGTCATTGAACAGTTCGGGCTCGGCGCCGATCAGCATGTAGCGCGACTGGCTGAGCAGGCGGCCCGCGCCGCCCTTGCGCCGGTCGGCCTTCAGGAACAGCGAGCCGACCTCGGTCCAGCCGGTGCACTCGTTGACCAGCACCAGGGTCTTCTGTTCCAGCTTTATGCCCAGCGAGGGCGACGACTGGGCGTTGTTGACGACCCGGAAGCTGAAGAAGGGGCGCTTGAGGCCGACGGCCGCCTTGACCGAGCCGATGCCGTCGACGTCGCCGGTCTCCGACTCCTCCAGCATCAGGGTGTACCAGCGCTCCTGCGGCTCCATCTTGCCGTGGAAGCTGTCGCGGCTGAGGTCGAGGCGTTCGGACAGCTGGTCCGGATCCTCGGGCAGGCTGGTGAAGCCCGGGCCGCTGAGGATGGCCAGCTCCAGCAGGAAGTCGAGATCGGCGGGGCCGGCGGGGCGGACGACGAGCATGGGGGTTACATCGTCTCCAGACGCAGGGACTTCAGTTTCAGGGCGTCGATCTCGCCCGAAGCGATCTTGCACAGGATCAGGGCGCTGAGCTGGGCGCGTTCGACGAAGCTGGCGGGCCAGGCGAACTCCTGATCCGAATGGATGTCGCCGCCCAGCACGCCGAGGGTGTCGATATTGGGCAGGCCGGCGGCGTGCAGGTTGTTGCCTTCGCAGACGCCGCCCGACGGCTTCCAGGCGATGGTCTGGCCCAGAAGGGCGCCGGCATCACGCACGGCGTTGAAAAGTGCGGTCTGGGAGGCGTCCATGGGTTTGGGCGCGCGGGTCATGCCGCCGTGCAGGTCCAGCGTCAGGCCGGGGAAGGGCGGCTCGGCCGCGATCTGGCGCACGGTCTCGGAGATCCAGGCCGAGGCCTGGGCGTCGGGGACGCGGACGTTGAAGCGGACCACGGCGTTGTCGGCGACGACGTTCAGAGCCCCGCCGCCGCTGATCTTGGCGACATTGACGGTGACGCCCTCGCGCTGGCCGTTCAGGCCGTGCAGGCGGGCGGCGATCATGGCGGCGCCGGCGACGGCGTTGGCCCCCTCGTGGAAGGCGCGGCCCGCGTGGGCGGCCTTGCCGGTGACGATCAGGTGGTAGTTGCCGCTGCCCTTACGCTCGCCCGCCAGGGTGCCGTCCGCGAGGGCGGGTTCATAGGTCATGCCGACATGGCCGCGCGCGCCCAGTTCGGCCAGCAGGGGGGCGGAGGCGGGCGAGCCGATTTCCTCGTCCGGGCTCAGCAGGACGGTCCAGCCGACGCGCTCGCGGTCCGGATGGGCCTCGAAGGCTTCCAGCGCGGCCAGAAGCACCGAGATGCCGCCCTTCATGTCGGCGACGCCCGGGCCGTTCAGGGCTCCGTCGGCGCGGGTGACGACGGTCTGGAAGCCGCTCTCGGCGGGGAAGACGGTGTCGTAGTGGCCGGTCAGCACGACCTGCAGGGGCGCGTCCGGGCGGCAGGTGATCTTCAGGGCGTCGGCGTGGGCCTCGGCCCGCACCGAGCCGTCGTCGGCGACGGTGGTGGAGCCTTGGGTGGGGATGCGCTCGACGGCGGCGGGCAGACGGCGCGCCTCGGCCTCCAGCAGCGTCAGGACAGCGTTCAGCCCCTCGGCGTTGCGGCTGCCGGAGTTGACGTTCGCCCACGTCACGGCGCGTCCGATGACGACGGTTTCGCGCGCCGCGACATGGTCGAGCACGGTCTGATCAGAAGGCAGAATCCGCATGCGCCGGGACCCTAGACGCCCTCGGAAGAAAGGTGAAGGCGGGGACGGCTATCGACTCCCTCCGGCGGCGCGTTAGGGTCAAGCTCCATCCAGAGGAGGAAACGGATGACTGATATCTTCAAGGCAATGAACCCGACCGCGCCGTTGGCGACCGAGGAAGCCGCGCTGGGCGCCGCCAAGGTCAGCGCCGTCGGCATGGTGGTGGGCGCGGTCAACACGGCGATCGGCGGCTGGTACTCCTCAACGCCGGCCGCGCAGGAAGCGGCGGCGCGCATGGTTCATGACCTGACCGGACAGACGGCCGATCCGGCCCAGATCGCGCAGCAGTCGCAGTTCGGCATCATGATCGCGGGCGGCTTCATCGTCCTGCAGCTGATCCTGGCCTTCGTTCAGTGGCGCAAGCCGAACATCGTGCTGCCGATCCTGTTCCTGGTGCTGGTGATCTGGGCTCTGGGCGGGTCCCTGCTGGCCCTGGTCGTGCCGGCGTTCGGCGCGGCCCAGCCGCTGTGGCTGACCATCGCGATCCTGGTCCTGATGCTGATTGCGGCCGTGACCCACATCGCCGGCATCCGCGGCGCCAGCGCCCTGGACAAGATCCGGACGCGCGCCGCCGAAACCTACTAAGCCTACCGGTTCGGGCGGCGGTCTTCGGATCCGCCGCCCGGCTGCCGGCTTTGCCGGCGCCAACGGATGGACAGGCTGGCGTCGCCCTGTCCGCCGAATTTGGAGCTGACCGTCAGATTGCGACGCACCTGCCACTCGACGTTGACCTCGGCCCCATCCTCGCCGCCGCCGATGATCTCCAGATAGACATTGTCGGTGATGTAGCGTCCGCCCGCCACGGTGATGCTGGACGCCTCGCCCCCGAAGGACAGGCGGTCCAGTCCGGCCAGCTGGCGCAGATTCCCGATCACATCGAAGCCGCCGCCGCCCGCCAGAGCGGCCACGCCCGCCGCCAGCTGGGCCGCCTCGAAGGGCGACAGCTGGGACGCGGACCGTCCGAACAGCACCTGGGACAGGATCTCATCCTGGGGCAGGGCCGGGGTCGAGGTCAGGGCGATCTCGGGCCGCACCGCGGTGCCGGTCACGCGGATGGTGGCCGTCAGGGCCGGATCCTCGCGCGTGGCCGACAGGTTCAGCCGGATCTGGTCGGGCCGGGTCGACAGGGTGACCGAGCCGGTGTCGTCGAAGACGAACCGCTTGCCGGCGAAATCATAGTCGCCGCGGATGACCCGCGCGGTGCCGCTCAGGATCGGGCGGCCGATGGTGCCGGTGACGCGCGCATTGACGCCCATCTCCACATTCAGGCCGCGCCCGACCACATGCACGTCGCCGCCGGGCGAACGGATGGCGATGTCCATGCCGATCTGCGGGCCGCGCGGGCGGTTCTGGGCCTCTTCGGGGACGTCGCCGCCGGGGCGGTTGATCTCGACCACATCCATGCGGACGATGCCGTTGGAGCCCGGCGGGTTGGCCTCGATCCGGGCGTCGTCGATGTCGATCTGACCAGCCAGCTGGATGTTGCCGTCCTCGCCTCGGACCACGGTCAGAGGGCCGGAGGCCCGGGCCTCGGCGATGTCGTTGTCGATGATGCGGAAGCGGGTCAGGGCCAGTTCGAAGCTGGAGCCCGAGCCCTGGCGCAGGCCGATGCGGCCGTCGCCGTTGACCGTGCCGCCCGAGCCGTCGTTGGCGGTGAAGGTCTCGATCAGGGCGGTGGTGTCGTCGAACCGGCTGCTCAGGGTGACGCCTTCCAGCCGCAGGCCGACGGCGTTGTCGCGGAACGCCCCCTGCTGCAGGTCGAGACGGCCGTTGATGCGCGGTTCGTTCAGGGTGCCGCCCAGGGTGGCGTTGGCGGTCACCTGGCCCGACAAAGAGCGGTCGCCGCCGAGGAACAGGTCCCAGATCGGCTGGATCTGACCGCGCATATTGATCTTGCCCTCCATCGGCCGGGTGCGGGCGATGGCGAGCCGCAGCGGCGCCGCAGAGGCTTCCACCGGCAGGGTCAGGTCGGCGCTGGCCTCCACCGCGTTCTCGTCGGTGGCGCGGGCTTCCAGGCGAAGGGTGTTGTCGACCAGCATGGCGCTGAGCGTGCCGTCCACCGACAGGCCGCGCGGCGCGTCGATGCTGCGCAGGTTCTCCAGGCTGATGTTGGCCGAGCCGGACAGGTCGTCGCCGGCGCCGCGCAGGGACAGGCGGCCCGTGACCCGGCCGCGCACGTCCGGGGCGATGGAGCCCAGCTCGACGCTGGTCAGATTGGCCTCGATGATGGCCGCACGGGAATCCTGGCGCAGTTCGCCGCTCAGGACGCCGCCGCCGACCGACAGGTCGATCCGGGCGACGCGGCCGTCGCCGGACAGGGCGACCACGGCGGGAGAACGGGTGGTGAAGTCGATCTCGCGCACCGAGCCCGCGCCTTCCAGCACCACGGACTGGGCCTTGCCCTCGCGGGCGTAGACGCCCGTGCCGTTGAACGACAGCGGCGTCGGCCCGCCCACGTCGGCCTTCAGGTTGAAGGGCAGCCGGTCCAGGGTCCCGCGCCCGTCCAGGTCGAGGGTGCGGATCACATAGGGCGAACCGGCCAGACGCACATTGCGGCCGCTGACGTCGAGGATGGCCGTCTCGGCCCCGTCTCCCTCGGTCAGGCGAACGCGGCCGTTGGCCTCCCCGGAGGCCAGGAAGGCGCCGGGACGGGCGGTGAAGGTCAGGTCGGCGCTGGACGGGATGCGGTTGGACAGGGCGATCGCGCCCTGGGCCGCCACGCCGCCGGCGTCGAGGTCCACGTCGGTCAGGCGGATGCGCGACCCGCCGAGGTAGAAGTTGCCGCTGGCCCGCGCGGGGCCGTAGTTCGAGCCCGCGGTCACGGCGATGCGGCCGTCCGAGGCGTCGGCGCCCTTGCGGAAGCTGAGGATCAGGTTGGCGTCGGTCAGTTTCAGCGCCCCGGCGCTGACCTGGCCGAAGGCGGCGCGGAGGTCGGCGCGGGGCTGGGCCAGGGTGCCGGTCAGGGCGCCGTCGCCGGTCATGGCTCCATCGATCTCGACCGGGCCGACGCCGAACGGGCCGCGCGCGTTCCAGTTCAGGGCCAGCCGCAGGCGGCCGTCGCCCTCGATCAGGCCGCGCGCCCCCGCCGAGCCTTGCGCTCCGGTCAGGGCGGCCCGCTCGACCTCGATGCGTCCGCCGTTCAGGGCGCCGGTCAGCTGCAGGCGGGGCGTCCCGCCCAGCAGGCGGTCCAGTTCGGCCTGTCCCGTGGCCAGGCCGCGTCCGCGGCCGTCGAAGGTCAGCCGCCAGGGGGCGCCGTTCCGGGCCATGGCGGCGCTGATGGGGCCGCCGAAGGCGCCGCGGGCGTCGCGGTGGATCTTCGAGGCGTCGGTGATCCGGGCCTCGCCGCGGAAGCCGAGACCGCCGGTCAGGTCGCGGCCGCCCGAGCCGGTCAGTTCCAGCGCCTGTCCCCTGGCGTTGATCTTCTCCAGCAGGATGGCGCCGTCGGCCAGGCGCGCGGCCTCGAAGACGATGCGGGGGCGGGGGCCCAGCAGGCCGCCGATGATGCCCGCCGTCGACCCGCCGTCGGCCTGGATGTCGCCGTCCAGATCCATGCGGCCCGACTTCACCTGCACGTTCAGCGGGCCGCGCAAGCGGGCGGCCCGGTAGCTGGAGGCCTGCACCCCGACCAGGTCGACCGCGCCGGCCAGGGTCCAGTTCGCGGCGTCGCCCTTGAAGACCCCGACGTAGGAGGCGGGGCCGGCGGACGGGTGGCCGATGAGGCGGTTCAGCGACGGCGTGGCGATGTCCAGCCGGACGCCGTCCCGGCTGCGGCGATCCTTGATGCTGATCTGGCCGTTGGCGTCGGAGGTGAGGTTCTCGGTGATCAGCCGCCAGGCGACGCCCTGCTGGCCGTCGCCGTCGGTGTCGGGGGAGGTGGCGAAGCCGAATTTCGCGGTCCGGCCGAGGCGCGCGATGAAGGGGGCCAGCAGGTCCGAGCCGGAGAAGTCGAAGAAGCCGCTGATCCGGGTGTTGTCCTTGCCGTAGCGGCCCTTGACGGTCAGCGGGACGAAGTCGCCGGAGCGGACGACGGCGTCGACCACCTGGCCGTTGACGATGGCGCTGGCGAGGAAGGGCTGGTCCGGCGAATAGCCCAGGGCGCCCGCGATCGGGCCGCCGCGCGCCTCGACCGCCCGCAGGTTCAGCCGGGTCTCGGCCAGATCGCCGCCGAAGACGGCGTTGAGGCGCAGGTGGTCGCCCGGACGGCTCAGGCTGTTGGCGTTGACGACGGCGGACTTGGCGCCCTGGCGCGGCACATTGGCCTCGCCGGACAGGTTCCAGCGGCCGTACTCCTTGCTGAAGCCTTCCAGCAGTTCGACGTTGGCGGCGAAGCGGTCGATGTCGATGCCCAGCGCCTGCGGACCCGGCGGCGTGGTCGAGGGCTCGACCAGCGGGCGGCGGATCAGGCGGATGACGCCGGCCTCGATGTTGGTGGCGTGGAACCGACGGGTGATCAGCGGCAGCCAGTCCCAGTCGACCCGGACGGCGCGCGCTTCCAGCCAAACGCCCTTCGCATCGGTGACGGTGACATGGTCGATGGTGAAGTCGTTGAAGATGTCGCCCTTGACCCCTTCGACGTTGATCCGGCCGTAGCGGCCGATCTTCTTGCCCGCGACGAAGCTGGTGACCAGTTCGCGGCCCGGGCCGCTGACCAGGTACATCCGCCCGCCGACCAGCACGACGACCAGCAGGGCGGCCAGGGCGGCCAGGGCCATGCCGCTGAAGAAGGCGAGGGCCTGCAGGCGCGTGCGCTTGCGCCGGGCCTTCTTCGCGGGCGTGTCAGGCGCTTCGGCCGGGGTCGGTTCGGGCGGCGGGGCGTCGGTCAAAACGCCTGCCCGATGCTGACGTAGATCTGGAATTTGGCGTCGCCTTCACGCGCCGACAGCGGGAAGGCGATATCGGCGCGGATCGGGCCGAACGGCAGCTTGTAGCGCACGCCCAGACCCGCGCCGTAGCGCAGGTTGCTGAAGTTGGGCGTTTCCTGGAAGCCGACGGCGCCGGCGTCGACGAAGGCCACGGCCTGGAAGCTGCGCCACACGTCGCGGCGGATTTCCAGCGAGGTCTCGAACAGGCTCAAACCACCACGCGGGGTGTTGTCGGGCAGGCGCGGGCCGACGCCCTGGTATTCATAGCCGCGCACCGATCCGCCGCCGCCGGAATAGAATAGGCGGTCCGACGGCACCGTCAGCTCGCCGCCGCCCAGGATCGAGCCCAGCCTGACCCGCCCGGCCAGCACCGTCTTGGCGTTGTCCTGCAGAGGCAGGTAGGCGGTGGCCTGGGACTCGGCGCGCAGGAACAGCACCGACTCCTCGCCGCCCACCGCGGTCGGCTGGGCCGAGACGGTCAGGCGCCAGCCCGTGGTCGGATCAAGCGGATCGTTGGAATGATCCAGATAGAAGCTGCCGCGCCCGGTCAGGATGTAGAGGTCGCGGTTGAAATTCACCGGCAGCGCGGTGAGCGGATCGAAGCGGTTCTCGTTGTAGTGGCCGATGTCGAGGCCGACGCCGTAACTGACCCAGGAGGTCTTGCCGAGGCGCTGCTGCAGGTCGGCGGCGAAGGTGGCGGCGGTGCGTTCGTAGGCGTCGGTGTCCTCGTTCACCACCGCGGCCGACAGTTTCAACGTCAGTCCCGGATTGCGCCAGTGCGGCAGGCTGAGATCCGCGCCCAGCCGGCTGTCGACGTTGGCGGCGCGGGCTTCCCAGACCAGGGTGTCGGCGCGCTTGAAGCGGTTGTGCCACGTCCAGCGCAGATCGACGCCGGAGCCTTCGGCGGTCGAGAAGGTGGCGCCCGCCTCGAGGATGCGGCGCGGACGGTCGGTCAGGGTGACGACGATGGGCCGGTTGCCCGCCGCATTGGTCTGGTCCGCCGGCGCCAGGGCCACGCCGACGCCGTCGTAGACCCCGGTCTCGAGCAGGCGGCGTTCCAGTTCCGCCACGTCTTCGGGATCGTAGACGTCGCCTTCGGACCAGGGCGCGAGGCCCGCGACCCAATCCGGATTGGTCGGGCCGCGCGTCTCCAGCCGGACGCCGTCCAGGCGCACCAGCTGGCCCGCGGCGATGTTGTAGGTGGGCTGGACGGTGAAGGCGGCATGGTCGACGACCACGCGGCGGGGTTCGGGCCGCGCGTCGGCGTAGCCGTTGCGGACCAGGCCCGAGACGATCCGGCCCTCGGCGGCGATGACGTCCACGGCGCGGCCCGCCTCGCCCGCCTTCAGCCCGATATCGTTCACGGCGGCCTGCGCCGCCTCGGCCTGCGGTTCAGGCGCGACCCAATGAACGGCGGGGTCGGCCAGCACGAAGCGTGGGCCGGGGATGACGCTGACGATGGCGATCGGGGTCTCTTCGCCCTCGACGACGTCTTCCAGGGTCGGCTGGTAGTAGCCCTCGGAGCGGAGCAGGGCCTGGGCCGCCTCCATGGCCCCGCGGGCGCGTCGGCGGGCCTCGAAGCGGTTGGCTGGCGGACCATCGACCTCGCCCACGGCGCGGACCAGCTGCTCTCGCAGGGTTCCGTCCATGTCGCCGCGAATGTGCGCGCGGGGATCCGCGGCGGCGGCGGACGCGAAGGCCATGCCCGCCAGGCTGACAAGGAAGAGGGCGGGCCTTGGCGTCAAACTCGAACCTTCATTGAGGGCCGGTCGGCCCATAAACAGACGGCGCACTCCCGTCGTCGTCCTGACCGCGCGGAGGCGGCTTCACCGCGCCTCAATAGAAGAGGGTTTCGCTTTCCGGCTTGACCGATTCTTCCGACGTCCGCTTCTCGGGCGGGATGGCGTTGGTGTCCGTGGGCGGCGGAGCAGTCGGGGCGACAGCCTCGGCCGGGACGCCCACGTCCTCGGCGGCCGGAGCCAGCGGCTGTTCAGCGGCCTTGTCGGCCAGGCTATCCTCCTCGGACGAGCGCGGATCGTCGCACGCGGCGACGGCGAAGGCGCCGGTCAGGGCCAGAAGGGCGGCAAGGCGTTTCATGGTCGAAGTCTCCCCCGGGATTCGGCCTTCCAACGCGCGGGCCGTATCGCCTGTTCCATAAAGTGTTTCGGGCCAAAGCACACCTTTGGGCGTCTCCAGCCACGCTTGAGCCGTGTAGCCGCCTTGCGAGCGCCGGTCATCATGTCCGGCAACCAATAATTTCACATTTCGGTGCAACCTGAAGGTTGGGGAGACCGGCCAATGCAAGCCACCGCCTACGCCCTCGTGTCGCAAGTGCGGTACAGGGAACTCACCACCCGTATCGCCCTGGCCGCCGTGATCGGAACCACGGCCTGGTTCGTCGCGCCGGGGATATGGCCGATCGCGTGGTTCGCCGCCGTCCTGGTCAGCCAGGGCGTCGATTGGCTCACCTTCAGCCGCTACCGCCGTCATCCGGAGTGGGAGCCCGACCGGGCCTACCTGATCCTGTCGTGCGCGGTCACCGCGTTCGGCGTGGCCGTCTATTCGTCCATCGCCGCCTATCTGTGGTTCGCGGGCGGCGAGATCGGGCGGATCTTCGCCATGGTGCAGGTGGCCGGCGGCCTGCTGCACGTCAGCCTGCACATGCACCACGCCCGCGCCATCCTGGTGTCCGCCGTCGCTCCGCACGGCGTCTACTTCATGGGCCTGCCGGTGGTGACCGCCATCCTGACCGGCAGCTGGCAGCCCCTGCTGATCGCCTTCGGCTGCGTCCTGTACATGAGCCATCTGGTCGTGGCGGTCCGCCAGAGCTCGACCACCACGGGCCTGCTGCAGGCGGCCCGCGATCAGGCGCAGGAGGCGCGTCACCGGGCCGAGGAGGCCAGCGCGGCCAAGTCCGACTTCCTCGCGGTCATCAGTCACGAGATCCGCACGCCCATGAACGCGGTGATCTCGGCCGCCAACCTGCTGCGCCGGACCGATCTGGACGCGCGGCAGGCCGAGCATGTGTCAATGTTGACGGACGCCGGCGACGTGCTGATGGGCCTGCTGAACGACGTGCTCGACGTGTCCAAGATCGAGGCGGGCAAGATGGTGCTGGAGGTCGACGACATGGAGGTCCATGCGCGTCTGGCCTCGCTGACCCGGCTGTGGGAGCCCCGCGCCGCCGCGGCGGGCGTCGCCCTGATCGTCCGGATCGCCGACACGGTGCCGGACTGCGTGCGCACCGATCCGCTGCGCTTCCAGCAGATCCTGTTCAACCTGATCTCGAACGCGGTGAAGTTCACCGATCAGGGCCAGATCACCGTCACCGCCGAATGGATGAACGGCCGACTGATCGTGTCGGTGGCCGACAGCGGTTGCGGCATTCCCTCGGACCGGCTGGCGCATGTGTTCAACAGTTTCGAACAGGCCGACGCGGGCACCACCCGCCGCTACGGCGGCACCGGCCTGGGCCTGTCGATCAGCCGCCGGCTGGCCGAGATCATGGGCGGCGAACTGACGGTGCAGAGCACGGTGGGGCAGGGCTCGACCTTCACCCTTCACCTGCCGGTCGAGGTCTCCGCGTCGCGGCCGGCGGCGGCGCTCATCGAGGCCGAGGAGACGGGCTCGCTGGAGGGGCGCTCGATCCTGGCCGCCGACGACCACGAGGTGAACCGCCGCATCCTCAAGCTTTTGCTGGAGCCGCACGGCTGTCGCCTGACGCTGGTCGAGAACGGCGCCGAGGCGCTGGAGACCGCGTCCGTGGAACGGTTTGACGCCATCTTGATGGACATGCAGATGCCGGTGATGGACGGGCTGGAGGCCACGCGGCGCATCCGCCTGACCAGCGCCGCCAACGCCGGGACCCCGATCATCGCCCTGACCGCCAATGCGCTGGATGTGCACCGCCAGGCGTGGGAAGCGGCGGGCGTCCACGCCTTCCTGACCAAGCCGATCGACCCCGTCGTCCTGGCCCGGACCCTTGCGGCGGCCTGCATCGTCTCGGCCGAGGCCCGGTCCGAGGTCGCCTGAGCCTTAGGCCCAGCGCGACAGGGCTTCGTCCAGCGACAGGGCCGGAGGCTGGGCTTCCGGCGTCGCCTGACCGTCGAACCTGGGCGCGGGCGCGGGCTGGACGACGCCCTGATCGATGAAGGTCCCGCGCGCGGCGTTGTGCGGATGGGCCGGCGCCTCCCCCAGCGTCAGCACCGGGGTGACGCAGGCGTCCGTACCCTCGAAATGCACGGCCCAGTCGTCGCGGTCGCGCGTGGCGAACAGGGCCTCGAACCGGGCGTGCAGGGCGGGCCAGTTCGCCATGTCGAATTGCGGCGCCTCGTCCGCCGTCAGGCCCAGGCCGGCGATCAGGGCGGCGTAGAACTGCGGCTCCAGCGCGCCGACGGCGACGAACTTCCCGTCCCTGCAGGTGAAGCAGCGATAGAAGGGCGCGCCGCCGTCCAGCAGGTTGGCCCCGCGCGCGTCGCTCCACAGGCCGCGCGGGCGGAAGGCGTGGAACAGGCCGGTCAGCAGCGCCGAGCCGTCGGTCATGGCGGCGTCGACCACCCGGCCCCTGCCGGTCGTCTTCGCCTCCAGCAGGGCCGCCAGCACCCCGGCGACCAGGAACATGGCCCCGCCGCCGTAGTCGCCGACCAGGTTCAGCGGCGCGCGTGGCGGGCGATCAGGCTCGCCCATCGGGTGCAGGGCGCCCGACAGCGCGATGTAGTTGATGTCGTGGCCGACCCTGTCCGCCATCGGTCCGCTCTGGCCCCAGCCGGTCACCCGTCCGAACACCAGCCGGGGATTGCGCGCCGCCACCGCGTCGGGTCCGAGGCCCAGCCGCTCCATAACCCCGGGGCGGAACCCCTCGATCAGGGCGTCGGCGCCGTCGATCAGGCCGAGGACGCGGGCGTGGTCCGCCGGGTCCTTGAGATTGACGCCCACCGCGGCCCGGCCCCGGTGCAGCACCTCGCCGCCGACGTCGCTGAACACGGCGGCGCCCGCCGAGGCGCTGCGGGTCAGGCGCAGCACTTCCGCCCCCATGTCGGCCAGGACCATGCCCGCGAAGGTCACGGGTCCGAGGCCGTCGAATTCGAGGATGCGCACGCCAGCCAAAGGCTTGGAGATGGGTTTCATGCGTCTTGCGTAGCCGGTCCGTCACGAGCCTGTCGAGGCGGCCCTTGACCCGCGCGGCCTGATGTCGGAAAAGCCGCGCCTCCGGATTCGCAGACGCGGCCGGAGACGATGTGCGTCCTTAGCTCAGTTGGTTAGAGCATCTGACTTTTAATCAGAGGGTCCTCGGTTCGAGCCCGAGAGGACGTACCATCATCTTTTCCCGACATCGCGGTGCTTTCGTCAGGTCTCCGGGCGTGATTGAAGGACGCATGCGCCGTCTCGTCCTGCTTCTCCCCGTCCTCGCTCTCTTCCCAGCTTTGGCCGCCTGCGGAGGCGGGCAGGCCATGCGCGATTTCGGCTCCGGGCTGGGCGCGGCGGCGACCGCGCCGCTGGACGATTTCAACCTGCGCCGGGAGTATATCCCGACCGTCCTGCTGCAGGCCGAATCCAATCCCTACGACCTGCGCAATCTCAACCAGTGCACGACCATCGGGGCCGAGATCGCGCGGCTGAACGAGGCGCTGGGGGCGGACACGGACGAGCCGCCGGCGCCGGACAATCCCTATCTCAGCGAGCGCGCGGCGGATGCGGCGTCCAAGGGCGCGCTGGATGCGATCCGCGACGCGACGACCGACTTCATTCCTGGCCGGGCGTGGATCCGACGCCTCAGCGGGGCCGAGCGGCATCGGCTGCACGTCCAGTCGGCGGTGCAGGCCGGGCGGATGCGCCGGGCCTTCCTGAAGGGGATCGGCATGCAGCGGAACTGCGCCCCGCCCGCGGCGCCCAGCTGGTTCCGGCCGCGGGGCGGCAGCCGGCGGTAGGCGTCAGCGTCGGGGCTTGTCGCTGCGGTCGCCCCGGATTTCGACCCGGCCGTCCTTGGTGAAGGCCTCGAACGACGGCTTGTCGATGTTCCGAAACTCGCCGGTCCGGTCCCAGTCCCAGTCGAAGGAGATGAGTTCGCCCTTGTGCGCGAACTTGCCGGACCAGTGGGCGAAGAACGAATATTTGTCGCCGCCGATGATGATCACGTGCCGGTGCAGCGCGCGCTCGTTGCCCTCTGGGCGGGGCGGCTCTTCCAGATAGGTGTTGTAGGCGTGGAAGCCGGACTTCTCGATCCTCATGTCGGGCGCTCCGCTAGTTCGACGTGTGCCGGGCGTGGAAGTCCTTGCGGAACTGGTCGAAGCGGCCCTCGGCGATGGCGGCGCGCATGGCGGCGGTCAGCGCCTGGAAGAAGGCGATGTTGTGCCAGCTGAGCAGGATCTTGCCGAGGATTTCGTCGGCGCGGATCAGGTGGTGCAGATAGGCCTTTGAATAGTCCTGCGAGGCCGGGCAGGGGACCTCAGGGTCCAGCGGGTCCTGGTCCTCGGCGAAGCGGGCGTTCTTCAGGTTGATCGGGCCGTTCCAGGTCCAGGCCTGGCCGTGGCGGCCCGCGCGGGTGGGCAGGACGCAGTCGAACATGTCGACGCCGCGCCACACCGCCTCGACCAGGTCGACCGGCTTGCCCACGCCCATCAGATAGCGGGGGCGGTCGGCGGGCAGCATCTCGGGCGCATAGTCCAGCACCTCGCACATGGCCTCATGGCCCTCGCCGACGGCCAGGCC
>NZ_JAHFPF010000006.1:18731-30949 GCF_023259385.1 Brevundimonas sp.
GGCCGCCGATGGCGTAGCCGTCGAAGCCGATCTCGCGCAGCCGTTCGGACGACTCCTTGCGCAGGTTCTGGAAGGTCGAGCCCTGCTGGATGCCGAACAGGGCCTGCGTATCGCGCGTGCCGAAGGCGGTCTTGGAGCGCTGGGCCCAGCGGGCGGACAGCTCCATGCCCTCGCGGGCGCGCTTCTCCTCGGCGGGCCAGGCGACGCATTCGTCCAGCTGCATGACGATGTCCGAGCCGATGCGGTCGGCCTGGATCTCGATGGACCGCTCGGGCGTCAGGACGTGCTTGGAGCCGTCGATATGGCTGGAGAAGGTCACGGCCTCCTCGGTCAGCTTGGAGATGCCCGACAGGGACATGACCTGGAACCCGCCGCTGTCGGTCAGGATCGGCTTGTCCCAGCCCATGAATTTGTGAAGCCCGCCGAGGCGCTCCATCCGCTCCGGGCCGGGGCGCAGCATCAGGTGGTAGGTGTTGCCCAGCAGGATGTCCGCGCCGGTTTGCCTGACCTGATCGACGGTCAGCGCCTTGACCGTGGCGGCGGTGCCGACGGGCATGAAGGCGGGGGTGCGGATGTCGCCGCGCGGGGTCTTCAGCACGCCGGTGCGGGCGCGGCCGTCGTTCTTGGAAATCTCAAACGGGAAGGTCATCAGTCGGTCAGCTTGTCCAGCGCCTCGGCGCGCTGCAGGTCCTTGGGGCGGCCGAAGCGGCGCGCCATCTGAGCCTGCTCGGAAGTTCGGGCGGTGGGGATGTGGCGATCCAGCACCGGGCGGTCAACGCGGGTCCGGAAGGCGACGGGGGTCCAGCCCTCGTCGGTCCTGACCTCCAGCCCGACCATGATCTCGATCGGTACGGGCGTGCCGTCGATCCGGGCCAGCAGGCGGGACCGGAAACGGTCCTGACCCGCCGGGGTGATGATCCGGCCGCCGAAGGCGTCGATCAGGTCGTTGGCGGTCTCTTCGGAGGCCAGCACGTCGATGTCGGGGACGGGCCAGTCGGGCAGGCCGGACAGGGCCATGGCCGCGCCGCCGAAGACGATCCAGTCGTTGCGGAGCTCCAGCGCCTCGGCCGTGGCGGCCAGCATTTCGAGACTCTGGATCAGGGGACGGGGGAGGGCGGTCATGAGGCGGTCTCGCGGATCAGCAGACTGCCGTCGCCGTAGGAATAGAAGCGGTAGCCGGTGTTGATGGCGTGGGCGTAGGCGGCCTTCATCGTCTCCAGCCCGGCGAAGGCGCTGACCAGAATGAACAGGGTCGACTTCGGCAGGTGGAAATTGGTCATCAGCACGTCCACCGCGCGGAAGCGGTAGCCGGGGGTGATGAAGATGGCGGTATCGCCGTGGAACGGCTTCACGACGCCGTCTTGATCTGTTGCGCTTTCCAGCAGGCGCAGGGAGGTGGTGCCGACGCAGACGATGCGCCCGCCGGAGGCATGGATGGCGTTCAGGGCTTCGGCGGTCCCGGCCGAAACCTCTCCCCACTCCGAGTGCATCTTGTGGTCGGCGGTGTCGTCGGCCTTGACCGGCAGGAAGGTGCCGGCGCCGACGTGCAGGGTCACGGCGTGGGTCGAGACGCCCTTCGCCCGGATCGCGTCGAGCAGGGCGGGGGTGAAGTGCAGGCCCGCCGTCGGCGCGGCGACCGAGCCGTCATGCTCGGCGAAGACGGTCTGATAGTCTAAACGGTCGCGGTCGTCCTCCGCCCGTTTGGCCGCGATATAGGGCGGCAGGGGCATGACACCTACATCGCGGATGGCGTCGTCCAGCGCCGGGCCGGACAGGTCGAACTTCAGCACCACCAGCCCGTCCTCGCCCTTGTCGGCGACGGTGGCGTCGAGGCGGCTCAGTTCGCAGGCGCCGTCGTGGACCTGGCCGAAGCGGATGCGGTCGCCCGCCTTGATCCGCTTGCCCGGCTTCATGAAGGCGGACCATACATCCGGCGCGTCGCGATGGTGCAGGGTGGCCTCGACCTCGACGGTCAGGGTCTCGCCGTCCGGTCCCCCTATCACGGGGTTTGGACGCTGGCGCACGCCCGACAGCCGCGCCGGGATCACCCGGGTGTCGTTGAACACCAGGGCGTCGCCGGGGCGCAGGAATTCCGGCAGATCGCGGATGATCCGGTCCTCCAGCCCGCCGCCGCGCACCACCAGCAGGCGCGCGGAATCGCGCGGCTCCGCGGGGCGCAGCGCGATGTGGTCGTCGGGCAGGTCGAAGTCGAAATCAGCGGTCTTCATCAGGCGGCGCAAAGGCCACGCGTCTGCGGCGGGGTCAAGGCGATGGTCCCCGCCTGCGGGCGGCGTCTGGCTGAGACCATCTGTCCGGCAGACCCGGCGCGGGCGGTCGGGCATGATCGGGGCATGAAAATCCTGACCAGCCTCGCCGTCACCGCCCTCGGCCTCGCCGTCGCCGCCTGTGACATCGACACCTCCGCCCTGCAGGAGGTCCAGGACCGGGCCGCCCAGGCCCAGGCGACGGCGGAAGAGATCAACACCCGCTCGGCCCAGGCGCAGCAGATCCTCGACGATCCGGCCGCGGCGCTGCGGGCCACCATCGGCGCGACCCTGTCGAAAACCGCGACGGACCAGCCGGGGATCTATGTGCTGACCGACCTGCAGACGGGCTGCCAGTTCCTGGGCACCTATGCGGCGGACGGGACCACGGTCAGCTCCATCGCCCCGCGCGTCGAGGCCGCGCCCGGCGGCGGGACGCGCCAGCGCTGCATCGCCATTCCCGGCGCCGGCCGCTCCGGCGAGGGAGAAGCCGGCGCCGAGGGCTGAAGCTCCCTAGCCGTCCATCAAGGCGTCGGCGATCGCCTGGCCGACCGGCGCGTGAGGATCGACGCCTCCGTCGGGCCAGTCTGATGGCAGCAGCGGCGGCTGGGCCATGAAGCGGGGCGCGGTCCCGCGGTGCGGTTGGGCCGAGTGCGCCAGAAACGGGTGGCATAGGTAAACCGTGCCGGCGGGGCCGGCGGCCGACATCTCCGATCCGTCGCCCGGGCCGCCGAAGTCCCGGGCCGCCAGTTCGCCCAGCGTCAGTCCCGCTTCCCCGGCAGGGGCGAGCAGTCTGGCGACCCGGCGGTGCGAGCCGGGGCGGATGCGGGTCGGGGCGTCCGCCTCGCTGACATCAGAGAACAGGAACAGCATCAGCAGCGCCCGGCCCTTGGACCGGATGTTCGCCCGCCAGTTCAGGAAGTTCGGGTCATCGGTCCCGAAGCTGACGTCGATGTGCCAGCCCGCGTCGCCAGGATCTTTCGGCGACGGGAAACGGACCGGGAAGGTCCCCATGGCCCGGCAGGGGCGCCAGCGGCCCGGTCCGACCAATTGATCGAAGGCGGCGTGGAGCACCGGCGTATTGGCGGCCTCGATGAAGGGCGGCTGGCTGTACATGTCCAGGCGCATGACCGGATGCGTCCAGGTGTCGGGTCTGTCGGGCTCAAGGCCGAGGTCGCGCCACAGGACGGCGCGCGCCTGTTCGGCGACATCGGTGGGGAAGGCGTCATCGATCCGGACGACGCCGTCGGTGACGAATTGGTCGATCTGAGCACGCGTCAGGGCGCGCGGGGAGGCGGGAGGAGTCATGATCATCTTTCGCAACAGACATCGCCCCGGCGTGGCCAGGGGCGAAACAGAGGTTCGGCGGCGGCCCTCAGGCCAGCGGGAAGCCGAACGCGGTCGTGCGAATGAACATCGTCATGGCCGGAAAACTGAGGCGCCCGGCGCGATGGCGCAAGCGCGACCGTGAACCGTAGGCGTCCGGACGGTGTTGGGGCGGGATGAAAACCACCGAACTTCTGCCTTCCGCCCTGATCGGCGCCGTCGCCAGCGCCCGGTCGATGACGCCCATGGCCGCCCTCGCCGGGGCCCATCTGGCGCACCGCAGGACGCCGGGCCGGCTGCGGCTGTTGACCCATCCGCTCTTCACGGCGGGCGCCTTGGCCATGGGCGTGGGCGAGCTGTTCGGGGACAAGATGAAGTCGGCGCCGGACCGAACCGTCTTCCTTGGCCTGTTGGCCCGGGTGATGAGCGCCGGCATCGCGGGCTCAGCCCTGGCGCCGAGGGGACGGGAGCGGGCGGGGGCGATTGTCGCCGTGCTGACGGCCGTGCCTTTGGCCTATCTGACTCTGGCGGGCCGCAAGACGGCGATGCGTCGGATCGGCCAGACGAGGAGCGGGTTGATCGAGGATGCGCTGGTCGTGGCTTCGGGGCTGGCGGTGGTGGCCGGGACGGTGCGGCGACGGCGCTGAAGGGGCCCGACTTCAGAGATTACGGCGGCGCCGCGCCGACTGAAGATCGTCTTTACCCATAGCCTCTAGGGTCGGTGAAGCGACGGGGAGGCGAGCATGAGTTTCGGCAGGCGGACCACGGCGCCGGCAGGTGTTGGCGCATCAAGGCCGGTGGCGGAGGCGCCCAGAACCCGGCGCGGCGGATACTGGCTCGGCCTGCTGGCGAATGCGGCGGTGGCGATCCTGACGATGGCCGTCATGCCGTTCATCTCGCAGTTTAAACTGAACGGCTCCCGCATCGAGACGCTGATCGCGGTGGGCGGGATCGCGATCCTGAACGTGGTCGCCGTCGCCGCCGTGATCACCCTGCTGGTCGATTTCGCCCTGCGCGGGCTGGGCTGGCGCAAGCCGTGGGTCTACGCGCTCGTCTGCGCAGCGGTGGTGTTCGCCTTCTACCTGGCGATGACCCTCGCCGGCGGATCGATCAATCCGATCTTCGCCCTGTATGTCGCCGTCTGGCCGGCGGCGGTCGGCGGATGGGTCATGGGCCTGTATCGGCGCTGAGATCGGGTCTGTCGTTGACCGCACGCCCGTGAGGCGGCAAAGCCCGTACCATGCTGCAGAACATCGAACTCCTCGCGCGCGACGCCAAGTCGTGGCCGTTTGAACAGGCCCGCAATCTTCTGAACCACGTTCTGAAGAAGCGGCTGTCCGACGCCGAGCGCGAAGCGGCCAAGCTGCTGATCGACGCCGGCAAGGCGGACGAGGCGCTGGCGACGTTCGAGGCGCTGAAGCGGCCGGTGATCCTGGAGACCGGCTACGGCCCGTCGGGCCTGCCGCACATGGGCACCTTCGGCGAGGTGGCGCGCACGACCATGGTGCGCAACGCCTTCCGCGCCCTGACCGGCGACCACTGGCGGACGCGCCTGATCGCCTTCAGCGACGACATGGACGGCCTGCGCAAGGTGCCTGAGGGCATTCCGAACCCCGACATGCTGGCCGAGGACCTGCACAAGCCGCTGACGGTGGTGCGCGACCCGTTCGGCACGCACGACAGCTTCGGCGCGCACAACAACGCCCGCCTGCGCGCCTTCCTGGACAGCTTCGGCTTCGAGTACGAGTTCCTGTCCTCGACCGAGCAGTACCGTTCGGGCCGGTTCGATGAGGTGCTGCTGCGCCTGCTGGAGCGGTTCGACGCCGTCCAGGCCATCATGCTGCCGACGCTGGGCGAGGAACGCCGCGCCACCTATTCGCCCTTCCTGCCGATTAGCCCGATCACCGGCCATGTGCTGCAGGTCCCGACGCTGGAGCGGAACGTCGAGAGGGGGACCATCGTCTTCGATGACACCGCCGGCGGGCGCACCGAGGTCCCGGTCACCGGCGGCCATGTGAAGCTGCAGTGGAAGCCCGACTGGGCCATGCGCTGGACCGCGCTGGACGTCGATTACGAGATGTCGGGCAAGGACCTGATCGAGAGCGTGCGCGAGAGCTCCAAGGTCTGCCGCGCCCTGGGCGGCGTGCCGCCCGAGGGCTTCAACTACGAGCTCTTCCTCGACATCGAAGGCAAGAAGATCTCCAAGTCCAAGGGCAACGGCCTGACGATGGACGAGTGGCTGCGCTACGGCACGCCCGAGAGCCTGAGCTGGTACATGTTCCAGTCGCCGAAGTCGGCCAAGTCGCTGCACTTCAACGTCATTCCGCGCGCGATCGACGACTATCTGAGCTTCATCGACCAGTTCCAGGCGCAGGAGCCGGCCAAGCGGATCGACAACGCCGTCTGGTCGATCCACGCTGGGAACCCGCCCAAGGTCGCCAGCCCGGTCTCGTTCAGCCTGCTGCTGAACCTGGTCGGCGTGGCCAACGCCTCGTCGAAGGACCAGCTCTGGGCCTATTTCGCCAAGTATCTGCCGGAGGCGACGCCCGAGAACGAGCCGACGCTCGACCGGCTGATGGGCCATGCGCTGAACTACTACGAAGACTTCGTGAAGCCGACGAAGTCCTATCGCCGGCCGACCGAGCAGGAGAAGACGGCGCTGCTGGACCTGGCGGAACGGCTGAAGGCCCTGCCGGCCGACACGACCGACGGCGAGACGATCCAGAACGAGGTCTATGCGGTGGGCAAGGCACACGCCTTCGAGCCGCTGCGCGCCTGGTTCGGGGCGCTGTACGAAGTCCTGCTCGGCGCCTCACAGGGGCCGCGCTTCGGCTCGTTCGCCGCCATCTACGGCCTGCCGCAGACCATTTCGCTGATCGAGGCGGGCGCGAACGGGGCCCTGACCAAGGAATAGTCCCTATCGCGCCATCCGGGAGTCCTTAAGGGGGCGGCCCGTAACGGTGGTTGGGTCACGGGAGCCCGACCTTGCGCCACCGGTTCTACGCCGCCGAGCAAATACTGCATCTGGACCTGAACAGCGGCGTCACCGCCGCGCGGGCGCTGGAGCAGGTGATTCCGGTGCTCGAGGCCCATCCGGAACTGTGGAGCTGGGACTGGATCGTCGATACCCGGGTGGTGCCGACGGACGCCTCCGTTGACCAGATCGCCCGGCTGGCGGAGATGTTCCAGAGACCCGCGCGGTCGGCGATCACGGCCTTCGCCACCGACGATCGCTTCCTGCACCTGTGGGCGCGGGTCATGGATTTCCAGTTCCCCGGCCGCCAGCATCTGGTCGTGTCCAGCGCCGGCGCCGCCGTCCAGCTGATCGGTCGCCGCCGCGCAACGAAGATGAACCGAATATAACGGCAACGCTGTGGGAGCCTTCAGGTTGGTTGGGGCATTCTAGCCTTCATCGACCAACTCGATGACAGGAGCAGAGCCATGTCGAACAAGACCTTCACCGCCGCTATCGCCGCCGCCGCCATGCTGGGCGGTCTGGGCCCGATGGCCCTCCCCACCGTCGCCGTCGCCCAGCAGGCGAACGGCGTCACCAACTGCGACGCCCCGGGCGGCCGCCAGCGCGCCGGCGCCCTGATCGGCGCCGTGGTCGGCGGTCTGGCCGGCAGCCAGATCTCCAGCAATGAACGCGCCCTGGGCGCCGTGGGCGGCGCCGCCGCCGGTGCGGCGGCCGGCTCGTACATCGGCTGCAACCAGCAGCGCGCCCGCGCTGACGCCAACGCCAGCAGCGGCGCCCAGTACCGCGCCTCGTCCAACCTGCGCATCCGCTCGGGTCCGGGCACCGGCTACCGTCAGGTCGGCACCCTGTCGGCCGGCCAGCCCTTCACGGCGACCGGCTCGGAAGGCGAATGGGTTCAGATCGCCGGCGGCGGCTGGGTGAACGCCCGCTACGTCACCGCCTACTAAAAGCGTCACCTTCCCTGATGACGATGAGGGCCGCTCCGAAAGGGGCGGCTCTTTTCGTTTGCGCGCTATCGCTCGCCGCGCGGCGGCTCACGGCTTGAGCGCGTTATTGGCTGACCCAGAGGATGCGGCCCATCCACACGATGTCGGCGCGGGGAACGGCGCGCGGCGGATAGGCCGGATTGACCGAGGACAGGGTCACCGCCTTGGCGGTCAGGGAGGACACCTCCTTGGCCAGGGTCTCGCCGCCGACGGTGCGGACCACGACACGGTCGCCGCGGCGGACGTCGGACGCCTCGCGGTCCACGATCACCCGATCACCCTCGCGATACAGCGGAGCCATGGAATCGCCGTTGATGCGCAGGCTCAGCAGGCTGTCGGACGGGCGCGGCAGCTCGGTCTGCTCCCAGCCTTCGCCAATGGGCAGGCCCGCATCGTCGAAGAAGCCGTCCTGACCCGCCTGGGCCATGCCCAGCAGGGGGATGGTGGCCAGGCGCTCCGGCGCGTCATGGGCCAGGGTCGCGAAGTCGCCGAGCGACACGCCTGTGACCTCCAGGATGCGGGTCAGGCTTTCGGTCGAGGGCCAGCGCGGGCGGGGCGGCTCGCCCGGGCCGAAGCGCTTGGACGGGTTGAAGCTGGTGGCGTCCAGGCCCGCGCGCCGCGCCAGCGCGGACGCGCTCAACCCCTCGCGCCGGGCGAGGCGGTCGATGGCGGTCCATATCTGGTTGTGAGAGAGGGGCAGGGCGGACCTCGGTGATTCGAGGTTAGGAATATCCGCCTATGCGACGCCGAGGTCAACGCCGGTCGGCGATGATCACCGGTCCGGCCCGGGAGTTTCCGGGCAGGGCGCCGAGAGCCGCCGCTTCAGCCGTTCACGCCCAGTTCGGGCAGCAGGCCCAGCACGATGTGGCGCATGTTGGTGCTCGCAGGGGCCATGGCCTTGAGGAAGGCCATGGTCCGGCCCGCCGCGCCGTCGAAGACGAACTCGGTGTCCTCGAACGTGCAGTTGACGAACCCGGGCGGTTGGCCGCCCTGGAAGGTCAGGCGCGCGTTGCTGAACTGGCAGTTGATGTAGGTGTTGCCGTCGAGCGTCTGCGCGCCGGTCAGGGTCTGATCACGGATTTCGGCCATGGGGAGGGGTTCCGGAGGGTTATTCCAGCCCGGCCGCCCGCCGCTCCTGCCAGGCCCAGAAGGTCCCGACAGCGATGGAGACGAGCACGCCGGCGCTGGCGATATTGATGACCGCGAAGAAGGCGGTCAGGGACGGTCGCAGATCGACCAGGGTCAGAAGGTGGCTCATGACGATCAGCGACTGCAGCGCGCAGGCCCAGACGGGCCAGGCCCGGCGGCTCTTCCAGGCGAGGCCGACGCAGACCGCCAGGAAGACGGCGTCGATGGCCATCAGACCCCATTGGGTGCCGTACAGCGCCCCCTTGTCCTGGACGAGCTGGGACGCGAACAGGCCGAGCATATAGGCGCCCGCGCCGACGCGTTCGGGCTCGTCGCCCTTCAGGAACGCAAACGCCGTCACCAGCACCGCGATTGCGAAGCCGATCTGCGATGCGAGGGTGTCAAACATGAAATCGCCCCCATGCCGAACGGCATGAGGGCGACTTTGCATCGAGTCTACACAAACCGGAATGACCGGCGGCGGACATTACGCCGAATTAAACCGCGCGGAGGCGACCGACCGGCTTCTGCTCCGGACCGGTTTCAGCCGGTTTGTCCAGAATGCCGATGGCGTAGGTGCCCCAACCGAGGCGGCGGTGGTCCTTGGCGAGCTCTTCGTGGCTAGCCACGATGGCCGAACGCGCGGCGCCGAGGGCGGCGATCGCTTCCATGGCCTTGGACTGAGCCTCGGCGGCGGCCACCGGGGACAGGCTGAGGGCGGTGCGAGCACCGATCATCGCTTGGACGAGAGTGGTCGCCTTGGCGATGGCGGCGTCGACCGCCTGTTCGGTCGCATTCAGATCGCCGGCGACGCTGGCGATAACTTCAGCCCTATCCATAAAACCCTCCGAAACAAAAAACACAGTAACCGGGATATTAACACGGAGCGGCGGTATTCGGTAGTACTTTGTTGTCCTTGTTTGTCAGCGGTTTGTTTACTTCTGATCGGGCCAGCGGCGTGCCGCCGGTATCGCCGTCCTTGCCGGGGCCGCCGCCGATCGGAGGCTGGTCGCCCGGCTTGTCCAGCGGGCCGATCGCGAGCGTGTCCAGCCCGAGCTTGCGGGCCAGGGCGGCGAGGGCCGTGTGGGTCTGGATGAGGTGGGAGCGCGCTTCCGCGAGGGCGCTGATGCTGGCCGCGGCGCCGTCGAAGACGCGCTGACCGGTCACCGCTGAAAGATAGGCCTCGGCCCGGGCGGACGGCAGAGCCGCCGCCAGGAAGGCGGTTTCCGTAAGCGCCTGATCGATCGCGGTTTCAGCCGCATAGAGGCGGACAGCAAGGGCTTCGCCGATGGATTGTCTGGACATGATTGATTCTCTCCGTGACCGCATGTCACGAGGGCGAATCAATCATAAGATGTTAACCATGACAACTAAAGGTCGTGTTGCGCCACCAGAAAGTGTGCGCTCAGCGAGGCGATGGGCTGGCTCTCGTCGTCCTGCCAGGCTTCGGCCTGGACGTGGGCCACCCGGCGGCCCGCCTTGCTGATGCGGGCGCGGGCGTGGACGTCCTGGGGGCGTCCCGAGCGCAGGTAGGTGACGCTGACGTTGATCGGCCGGGGCAGTTCGAGGCGGGGATACAGCACCGCGACCTGGGCCACGGCGGTCAGTTCCAGCATCGCGGCGGTCGATCCGCCATGCAGGGCGGGCAGGACGGGGTTGCCGATCAGCTTGTCCGCGAAGGGCATGGTGACGGTCAGCAGGTCGCCGTCGCGCAGCGTGAGCAGGCCAAGGAAGCGGGCGTAGGGCAGGGTGGTCAGCAGGTCGCTCATGCGCCGGCCTCCCGCCGCGGCTTGAGATTGGCTCCGGCCCCGCGGGCGTCGCCGGCGGTCAGGATGTAGGCCGATTGCGCCGCCGCCACGGGATCCTCGGGATCGTCCTCGAAGGCCCAGGCGCGGACGAAGGCGATGGATCGGGTCAGGCGGAAGCAGCGGGCCTCGGCGATCAGGCCGGTGCGCGCCCGGGCCGCGCGCATGTAGTCGACGCGCAGGTCGAGGGTGGCGATCGGCTCGAACCGGTTCAGGGCGACCCAGACCGCCATGCCGCCGGCATGGTCCAGCAGGGCGGTGACCAGGCCTCCGGACAGAACCTCGGTGTGCGGATCGCCGACCAGGTCTTCGCGCCACGGCGCCTTGAGGCGGACCCGGTCGCCGACAACGCCGTCATAGGCGAAGCCGAGCGCATGGGTGTGGGCGGACGCCGAGGCGAGCTGCGGCAGGATGGCGGCGAGGGGCGAAGCGGACATGATCCAGCTATCTGCGGCTTCGGCGGTCGAGCGCAAGCGCGGTGCGTGGATCTGGTGCGTTCAGGCCGCCGGATCAGGCGACCGAGCGGGCTCCGGCGGCGGGGGCGGCCCCGGCCATGGCGATCTCGGCCGCCTGTTCCAGCGCGGCGTTCATGGCCATGCGCAGGCGTTCCGGCTTGATCGGCTTTTCGACCACGGCGGCCATGCCGATGGAGAGGTAGCGGCGCGCGTCCTCCGGGTCGGCGTTGGCGGTCAGGGCCACGATCGGGATCTGGCTGACGGGGCCGTCGAGCGCGCGGATGGCCTGGGTCGCCTGGACGCCGTCCATGCGCGGCATCTTGATGTCCATCAGCACCAGGTCGAACCGGCGCTCCTGCACGGCCTCGACCGCCTCGACGCCGTCCTCGGCGGTCTCGGAGGTGCAGCCGAACATCTCGCACAGGGCCTGGGCGACGACGCGGTTGGTGGCGTTGTCGTCGACGATCAGCACGTGCGGGCTGTCCTGCAGGTCCAGATCGGTGAGGTTTTCGACGTTCGAGGTCCGCGCGGTCTCCAGCTCGGCCCGTTCGACGTTCAGGTCGAAGGCGAAGGTGGCGCCGCGGCCCTGGTTGTTCTCGGCCCAGATGCGGCCGTCCATGCGGTCGACGATCTGGCGGCAGATCGACAGGCCCAGACCGGCGCCGTCGGGGCCGGAGCCGTGCACGAAGGGTTCGAAGATGAGGTCCACGCGGTCGGCGTCCACGCCCGGACCGTCGTCGCGCACGCGGGCTTCCATGTGGATGCGGTCGCCCTGCGCCGTCGCTTTCAGCCCGGCCTCGACGACGCCGTTGCGGGCGAATTTCAGGGCGTTGCCGATCAGGTTGTTGAACACCTGTTTCATGCGCATGGCGTCGATGACGGCGGCCAGCTCGGTGTCGCCCTCGTAGCTGACCATCAGGGTGACGTTGTCCTGCGAGGCGCGCGGCGCCCACATGGCCTCGACGTCGTCCATCAGGGCCCGCAGCGGAGTGGCCTCGGCGTTCAGTTCCAGCTCGCCGGCCTCGGCGCGCGACAGGTCCAGCGCGTCCTGGAGGATGCGCAGCAGGGTCTCGGACGATTCCACGATGGTGGAGACGTGGGCCTGGGCCTGGGCGTTCAGCGGTTGACGGCGCAGCAGCTCGGCCACGGCCAGGACGCCGTTCATCGGCGTGCGCAGTTCGTGGCTCATGATGGCCAGGAACTGGCTCTTGGCGCGGGCGGACATCAGCGCCTGGGTCTTGGTGTCGGTCAGGATGCGGGCCTGGTCGGCCAGCTCC
>NZ_JAHFPF010000201.1:0-1169 GCF_023259385.1 Brevundimonas sp.
CCCTGTCGGAAATCCGCGACATCGCCGGCCGCCCCGTGATCAGCCGCGGCATCGTCTACGCCGTCGCCCACTCCGGCGTGCTGTCGGCCATGGACATCCGTTCGGGTCAGCCGAAGTGGCAACTGCCGATCGCGGGCGTCAATGCGCCCCTGCCGGTCGGCGACGTGGTCTATATCGTGTCCAAGACCGGCGAACTGACCGTGGTCAACCGCGACAGCGGCCAGGTCTACTGGACCCGCAACCTCAACGAGGGCCGCGTCCACCAGGAAGGCGGCTTCCTCGGCTTCTGGGATCGGACCGTGACTCCGGCGTGGTCGGGCCCGCTGCTGGCGTCCAACCGCCTGCTGCTGGTCAATTCCGAGGGCGAACTGGTCGCCCTGGATCCGAAGACGGGCCTCCAGACCGCGACGCTCAAGCTCGGCGGCGCCGCCTTCATCGCTCCGGCCGCCTACAACGGCTCGGTCTATGTGCTCACCGACCGGGGCGACGTCGTCAGCATTCGCTGACGGAAACCCCCAAACTGCGTTAGAAGGCCGACATGGCTCTCAAAGTCGCCATCGTCGGCCGCCCCAACGTGGGCAAGTCGACGCTGTTCAACCGCCTCGTCGGCAAGCGTCTGGCGCTTGTGGACGATCGCCCGGGCGTGACCCGCGACCGCCGCTATGCGGACGGCAACATCGGCGACATGGATCTGACGCTGATCGACACCGCCGGCTATGAGGATGTCACCGACGACAGCCTCGAGGCCCGGATGCGCGAGCAGACGGAAGCGGCCATCGAGGACGCCGAGCTGATCCTGTTCATGATGGACGCCCGTGAGGGCGTGACCTCGCTGGACCGCATCTTCGCCGACCGGCTGCGCAAGGTGCACAAGCCGATCATCCTGCTGGCCAACAAGGCCGAGAGCCGCGAGAGCGGCGGCGGCGTCGGCGAGGCCCACGCCCTGGGCTTCGGCGAGCCGGTCGCTATCTCCGCCGAGCACGGCGAGGGCATGGCGGATCTGTTCCAGGCCATTCTGGCCGCTTCGGCCGACATCTTCATCGAAGAGATCGACGAGCCGGACAAGCCGATCCGCATCGCCGTGATCGGTCGTCCCAACGCGGGCAAGTCGACGCTGGTGAACCGCCTGCTCGGCGAGGACCGCCTGCTGGTCGGCCCGGAAGCCGGCA
>NZ_JAHFPF010000201.1:1179-6752 GCF_023259385.1 Brevundimonas sp.
CACCCGCGACTCCATCTCGGTCGACTGGGAGTGGGAAGGCCGTCCGATCCGCTTCGTCGACACCGCCGGCATGCGCCGCAAGGCGCGGGTGCAGGAGAAGCTGGAGAAGCTGTCGGTCGCCGACACCATCCGGGCCATCACCTTCGCCGAGGTGGTCATCCTGATGATGGACAAGGACAACGCCTTCGACATCCAGGACCTGCAGCTGGCCGATCTGGTCGAGCGCGAGGGCCGGGCGCTGATCTACGTCGCGTCCAAGTGGGACCTCGAGGAAGAGCCCCAGGCGCGCATGGCCAAGCTGAAGAGCATGGCCGAGGACAAGCTGCCCCAGCTGAAGGGCACGCCGTTCGTCGTTCTGTCGTCCCATTCGGGCCGCGGCGTCGAGCGCCTGATGCCCGCCGTGATCCAGGCCTATGACACCTGGTCGGTGAAGGTGAAGACCAAGGACCTGAACACCTGGCTGTCCATGGCCACCCAGCGGCACCCGCCGCCCGCCGTCGACGGCAAGCGCATCAAGCCCAAATACATCGCCCAGACCAAGGCCCGTCCGCCCACCTTCGTGCTGATGGCCAGCCGCGCCGAGTCGATGCCGGAGCAGTACAAGCGCTACCTGGTCAACTCGATCCGCGAGAGCTTCGACCTGCCGGGCACGCCGATCCGCCTGATCGTCAAGTCAAGCGGCGACAACCCCTATGCCGAGGGCGGTTCCAAGTCGGGTCCGGAACGCTACAAGGGCGACGCCAAGACCGCGCCGCGCCGGGTCATCAAGAAGGCTGAAAAGGCCGAGATGCTGTCCAATCTGCCCGGCAAGGCGCTGGAGCAGAAGAAGACCCGCAAGCATCAGCCCAAGGTCGTCTCGGGCGTGAAGGCCAGCTCGTCCAAGAAGGCCGGCTCGTCCATCGCCGTCCAGAAGGGCGCGCGCGGCGGAGCGCGTCAGGTGTCGCGTTCGGGTCGGATCCGCACAGGCCAGAAGCACGCGCCGAAGAAGTAGGCTGGACGGTTTAAAGGCTTGGGATAGGCTGAGCCATCCAACCGGAACCTCCGCCATGAAGCCCGTTGTTTTGATCGCCGCGGGCTTGCTCTGCGTCGGCCTGTCCGCCTGTGATTCAGAAGACGCGCGGCCGGCCGCGGGGCCGTCTCATGAGTGTGATCGGAGCGACGGCTCGATGCCGTCGATCAAGGCCTGCGCCGGCGATGATCTGGCCCAGGAAGAAGCCCGCATGCAGCGGTATTCGCGGCCGCGATGAAGCGGGCGCGGGACAATGACGCGGAGTCGGTCAAGTACGGCCCGAGAACCCGTCAGGTGCACTGGCTGACGAAGTCCCAGCGGGATTGGAAAGCCTATGCTGAAAGCCACTGCGCCGTCTGGCTTCCGGACGGCAGCGGCGGCACGATCGGCGGGCTGTTCTACGCGACGTGTCTGACGGACGCGACGTGGCGACGGACCCGCGACATCTGGGGCGACTATCTGACCTATATGTCTGAAACGACGCCGCCGGTCCTACCCGAACCCGTTCGCCCGATCAGTGAAGACCGAACGGCGGAAGGTTCCGAGGGCGAAACCTCTACCGCCGCCGAACCTCCCAGTCGCGCCAGGAACCCGTCTCTGTAAGATCGGCTGACCACCAGCTCCGCGCCGCTGTCCAGCGTGACCCGCCAGGCGCCGTCGGCCAGCGGCTTCAACTCACGCACCCTCGCAAGATTGACCAGCGTTGAGCGATGGCTGCGGGCGAAGCCGTGCGGGGCCAAACGGGTTTCCAGCGCCTGCAGGGTCTCGCGCAGCAAGCCTTCGCGATCACGCCAGTGGACCACGGCGTAGTTGCCCGCCGAGGCGATCCATTCGATCTCCGGGACCGCCACCGGAACCCGGCCCCGGCCTACCCCGACCATCAGCCGCTCCGACGGCGGGGCGGCGGGATCGGACTGGGCGCGCCGGGCCTCGACCAGGGCCGCCGACAGCGCTTCCATCTCGGCCCGCTGCCGGATCGCCCGGCGCCAGTGCGCCGCCGCCAGGCCAGCCGCGCCGATGGCGGTGTACAGCAGGATGGCGACCGGCAGCCGGTCGATGCTCCGCGCCATGATCTCGGCGACGGACCAGCCCGCGCCGCGCATGGCTCCATCCGCGCCGGTCATCGCCAGGGCCGCCGAGACGACCGCGGGCGGCGCCAGGGCGGTCAGTACGCCCATCGCCCGCCACTCGGCCCCGAACCGCCGCAGCACGGCCCAGACCAGCAGCCCCGTCACGACGTTCGGAGCATACAGCAGTCCCGCCCAGAGCAGCGACGTCGGCAGGTCGGCGCCATGGTCCCGGCGCACGAACCACGCCGCCGACGCCGTGGTCGCCGCATAGCTGTAGGCCGCGAAAAGGCCCAGTCCGACGCCGAACGGGATGCGGCGCAGGCCGCGCATCAGGCGGCTGCCGGCCAGCGTCGGCGCTGCAGGACCAACCCGGCGATCCAGATCGCGGTCAGGGTCTGGAACAGCAGCGTCGGCCAAAGGGCGCTCTAGGGCGGGGGCAGGAACCTCAGGAAATTTCCCGAGAAGGCGCTCAGCACCGCCGAGTATGCGCCAAGCATCTTCCACAGATGCTCATACCGCCACAACTCGGGACTGAAGGGCCAGTCGGTCGGACGCAGGAAGCGCCACGCGTCCCAGCCGCCCATGCTGAACGCGGCATAGACCAGGGTGATGGAGAGGACGGCCGGCCCGCTGCTTCGGCCCGTCAGGACCAGGGCCAGGATGATCAGGCCCACGCTGGCCAGCGCCAGGGTCACGACCCAGTCCAGCGCCGTTGCCCGGTCAGTGCGCCGCAGATCCGGACGTTTGCGCCCCAGCACCCGCAGGCCCGAGAACAGGGTCAGGGTCGCCGAGGCCGACAGGGCCAGCAGATAACTGTTCATCTTCAGGGCGGTCATCGCCCAGGCGCACGCCAGCAGAATCGCCATCAGGACGGCGAAGGCTCGCCCTGTCAGGCGATGCAGGCGCGAGCCCTTGCGGGTCAGGACCGGGGCTGCGCCGATAACGACCGTGCCGAGTCCGGCGGCGATGTGGACGGCGAGGAGGAGAGGGTAGATGGACATGCCGCCATCACGGCTGGCGGCGGCCCACTGTTCAACGGCGCAGGGACGGGATGCGGTCCGCGGGGACGAACGGCGGTGTTTGATCTCCCGGTGACGGATGCGAAGCTGGCCTCCAGATTCGGGGGATTCAGCATGTTCAAGTCCGTCCTCGGCCTGTCGGCCGCCTTCCTTGTCGCGGGGGCGGCTGTCGCCCAGGAGGCCGCGCCCGCGGTCTGCACCGCGCCGACGCCGCCGGCCATCGAGCGCCCGGTCAAGCCGAGCCGCCCGCCCGTGCCGGGCTGCGTCAACGAGGCGCGCGGAACGCATACCTGCCGCAACAACGTCCTGCGCGAGTACGAGGCGGCCATGATCCGCTACCAGGGTCAGTTCTCGACCCACGTGGACCAGATCAACGCCTATTTGCGCCGGCTTGAGACCTACACCCGCGACGCCGTCGACTACGCCGAATGCGAACGCCGCATCGTCATGCCGAGCACGATCATCACCGGTTGAGTGGGATCAGAGCAGCGCCGTCAGGGCGTGGGTCGTGATCAGGGCGTCGGCCAGACCGTGCGGATTGCGGACGTCATAGTTGGTGGTGGTGACGACGACGACGGCGTTGAGCTCCGGCACGACCACGACCTTGTTGCCTCCGGTCCCGGCCATGGCGAAGGCCTTCATGGGGCGTCCCGCGACCGTGTAGGTCGGCAGCCAGGTCAGATAGCCGTAGTCGCCGCGCTCGGGATCGACGTTGGCGTGCGGGGAGGTCATCGCCCCGACCCACGCCTCGGGCAGGACTTGGGTCCCGTTCCACCTCCCGCCGTCGAGCAACAGCTGGCCCAGTTTGAGAAGGTCGCGGCTGCGCAGGCTCAGGCCGCCGCCGCCCTGCGCCAGGCCCATGGGCGAGAACTGCCATTCCTCGCCCTCGATCTGCAGGGGGGCGAACAGGACGTCATGGGCGAAGGTCTGGAGCGGCCGGCCCGTCGCCGACTGGATCGCGGCCCCCAGCGTCGTCGTGCCGGCCGTGCAGTAGCTGAACGCGCGGCCGTAGGGTGAGTTCTCGGGCTTGGGCGCCCAGGCGGGGAAGCCTCGCACCGGCAGGTCGAAAGCGAATTTCACCTAGTTCTCAATCAGATACATCCGCTCTTCGTTGCCGCGTGAGAACTGATTGTCGTCGTCGCATTCCAGCAAGGAGCTCATGGTCAGCAGGTCTTCGACCGTGATCTGCGCCTTGCGCGGGTCCGGATTATCGAACGGGCCCCAGGACGAGATCAGCGGCATGACCGGCGTGGAGACCGACAGGTCGCCGCGGGCGACCGCCGCGCCCGCCAGCATCGCGGTGACGGTCTTGGTCGCCGATCGCGTGTTGCGCCGGGCCTTCGCGCCGCCGTCGTCGAAATAGGCCTCATGAATCAGGCGGCCGTTGCGGCTGATCAGGACGCTGGTGATCTGGTGGAAGTCGCCGTTCCGCACCGCCGCATCCATGGCGGTCAGGCCGGCGGCTGAGGCGCGTTCGGCTGCGGGCGGCGCCGTCCTCCAGCCGTCGGTCTGCGCCTCGGCGGGCGAGACGGTCAGCAGCAGGGCCGAGACGGCGAGGATGATGGCGCGCACGAGGAACTCCTTGGGTTGGAGACGCCGCATCCCACGGTCCGGACGGCCTGTCTTGAACAGATCAAACCTGTCCGGAGATCACGGCGCGGAACGCCCCCGGCGTAATGCCGAAGATTCGCGCATACTCGCGGGTCATGTGGCTCTGGTCCGCATAGCCGGCCCCGGCCGCCGCCTCGGCCAGATCCATGTTCCGGATCAGGCTCTGGGTCGCATGATCGGCGCGGCGGTGGCGGATCGCACGGGTCGGGGAGCATCCCAGATGCCGTCGCCAGCTCCGGGTCAGATGGACCGGATGAACACCGGCCTCGTCGGCGATGGCGCGGATTTCCAGACCCGGCGCGCAGGCCAGGTCTTCGACCATCTCCGCGGCCCTGATGAGCCAGTCCGGCGCGTGGCGAGAGGCGTCCATAGACAGGACGACCGCATCGGCCAGCGTGAGCGAAGCCTGTTCGATGGCCAGTTCATCGCCCGGCGCGCCGCGCATGCTCAGGCCGACAAGCCGTCGCATCGCTGTTTCGGCGTCGCCGCGAAGCAGGGCGGGGTGGGACAGCCCCGCCGGAAGGTCCGTCGGCGCGCTGACGGACAGAAACAGACCTCCGGCGACATCGAAACAGTCGCGATGCACGACGCCGGGCGGATTATAGATCGCGCTGCCTGCGCCGAAGACCGTTCGCACCGGAGCCAGCGGATCGCGCGCGAGACTGCGGTATCCGTCCGCCAGCGGCAGGATGAAATGCGCAGTGTCATGCGAGTGTTCGGTCACCGCCTCGGGAGGCAGTGTGGCCACCCGCAGATCGACGCTGAACCCGCCCGCCTGGACCGATCGGTTCAGGTCACCGAGGAATTGCCCGTGCGGGAGAGGGCGCATGCGCGGTCTAGACCAGCGCCGACGCCCCCGGCGCC
>NZ_JAHFPF010000007.1 GCF_023259385.1 Brevundimonas sp.
CCACGGTTCGGACGAAGCCTGTCGGGCAGGACTAACTTGGGTAACAGCAACGCACTATTGATCCGTGGCCTGAAGGTCGCGGCGCGCGCCGGGGTTCGGGTCGTCGCGATGATCGGCGGGTATCTGGTGGCGTCCGGAAACGGGCTGACCCCGGATGCGATCCTGAACGCGACGCAGGACGCCTGGGTCTTCGCCCTTGTGTTCGCGGCCCTGGGCTTCGCCCTGGACCTGTTCTTCCGCACCGACCGGGCGCTGTGGCGCTACGTCTCGATCGTCGACGTCGGTCCGATCGTGCGCACCTCCCTGCTGTCGGCGGCGGTCTTCCTGGCGTTCAGCTTCTTCCTTGAGCGGGGCGCGTCGCTGCCTCGCTCCACCCTGCTGATCGTGCCGGTTCTCGACATCGGGCTGACGCTGGCGCTGGTCCTGCTGCGCCGGATCCTGCACGACAAGGAAGCCCTGCGCGCCATCGCGCCGTTCGTCGGAGCCAGCGACGAGCGCAAGCCGCTGATCGTGGTCGGCGCCATGGACCGGGTCGAGACCTTCCTGCGCGAACTGGCCCGCAGCGGCGAGGCCTATCGCCCGGCGGGCATCGTGACCGACACCCGCGGAGCCGCGACGCGCGAGCTGCGCGGCGTGCCGGTGCTGTCCAACGCCACGGCGGCCTTCGAGATCCTGGAGGATCTGACCGATCACGCCATAGAGGGGGCGATCGTCTTCCTGGACGATTCACTGACCCCGGTGGACTTCGGCGTCGAGCGGCTGGGTCAGCTGCGGACCCGCGGCGTGCACCTGCTGCGCGCGCCCAGCCTGGTCGAGATGGGCGGCAAGGCCGATGAGCCGGTCATGCGCAAATTCGAGCTGGAGGAGCTGCTGGCCCGTCCGCCGGTGCGTCTGGCCGACGGCCCGCTGCGGGCCCTGGTCGCGGGCAAGCGCGTGCTGGTCACCGGCGCCGGCGGCTCGATCGGGTCGGAGATCTGCCGTCAGGTCGCCAGCCTCGGCTGCGGCCATCTGGTGCTGCTCGACAACTCGGAATTCAGCCTGTTCCGGATCGACCAGGAGATCGAGCATCGCTGGCCGACCCTGTCGCGCCGCGAATATCTGTACGACGTGCGCAACAAGGCCCTGCTGAACGAGGCCTTCGCCGCCGAGCGTCCGGACATCGTCTTCCATGCCGCGGCCCTGAAGCATGTGCCGCTGATGGAGCGGCATCCGTGTGAAAGCGTGCTGACGAACGTCGTCGGCACCTGGAACGTCGCCGAGGCCGCCAACGCGGCCGACGTGAAGCACATGGTCTTCATCTCGACCGACAAGGCCGTGGATCCGCCGAACGTCATGGGCGCCACCAAGCGTCTTGCAGAGGCCGTGGTCCGCGCCCAGCAGACCGGCGACGGCGGGACCACCCGCTTCAGCGTCGTGCGCTTCGGCAATGTTCTGGGTTCGGCGGGTTCCGTCGTGCCGACCTTCCGGGCGCAGATCGAGCGCGGCGGGCCGGTCACGCTGACGCACCCGGACATCGAACGCTATTTCATGACCATCCCCGAGGCGGTCCAGCTGGTGCTGCACGCCACGGCCCATTCGGCCGGGCAGCCGGACGCCCCGCTGGGAGTCTTCGTGCTCGACATGGGCAAGCCGGTGAAGATCATCGACCTGGCCCGCCAGCTGATCGGCCTGTACGGCAAGATCCCGGGCAAGGACATCGAGATCGAGGTCACCGGACTGCGCCCCGGCGAGAAGCTGTTCGAGGAACTGGTCGATTCCAGCGAGGTCGCCGAGATGTGCGGCCAAAGCCTGATGCGCGTCACCGACCGCATCGAGGGCGCGCGGATGACCGAGCGCATGGTCCAGAAGCTGGAGCAGGTGGCGCGCCAGGGCGACAACGCCGACGCCCGCGCCCTGATCTTCGAGATTCTGGCCCGCGTCCGCACCGTCGGCGACGACCGGGGCCTGGCCGAGGTCGTGCCGATCAAGCGGGCCTGATCCCTCTCCCCACAGGGGGAGGGCCTAGTGCGAGATGTCGCGGGCGCGCAGCACCTTGCCGACCGTCATCCAGATGGTCTTCAGATCCATCGCGAACGAGCGGTTGTTCAGATACTCGGCGTCGAGCCGGACCTTGTCCGGAATGGGCAGTTCGTCGCGTCCGTTGACCTGGGCCCAGCCGGTCAGGCCGGGACGCAGCTTGTGGACGCCCTGTTCGGTGCGCAGGCCGATCAGGTCGTCCTGGTTGAACAACGCCGGGCGGGGGCCGACGATCGACATGTCGCCGACCACGATGCTCCACAGCTGCGGCAGCTCATCCAGGCTGCTCTTCCTCAGGAAGCCGCCGATGGGCGTCAGCCAGGCCGAGGTGTCGGTCAGCAGATGGGTGGCGACCGCCGGGGTCTCGATCCGCATCGAGCGGAATTTGGGCATCCGGAACAGCTTGTTGTCCCGCCCGACCCGGTCGGACCAATAGATGGCGGGGCCTCGCGATGTCACCCGCACGGCCACGGCGGTGGCCAGCAGAACCGGCGACAGGGCGACCAGGGCGCCGCCCGCCAGGACGAAATCGAACGCGCGTTTCACGGGATCACCGGACCTTCATGATGCCGCGCACGGCGTCGATGATCCGGTCGATCTCGGCCCGGGTCATGTTCGAGCCCGAGGGCATGCAGACGCCGTGTTCGAAGATCTGGTCCGAGACCGCCTCGTTGCCGTGGGCGAAGTGGCGGCAATGGGCGAAGACGGGTTGCTGGTGCATCGGCTTCCAGACCGGTCGGGCCTCGATCATCTCGTCGGCCAGTCGCCGGATGAGCTCGGGCGCGGTGACGCCCGTCGCGTCCGGATCCAGGGTCAGGGCCGAGAGCCAGCGGTTGGAGACGCTCCACTCCGGTTCCGGCTGCCAGATCAGGCCGGCGATGTCCGACAGGCCCTCGCGGTAGGCGTCATGGACCGCGCGGCGTGAGGCCACCCGGTCGCCCAGCACCTGAAGCTGCCCCCGGCCGACCCCGGCCAGGATGTTGGACATGCGGTAGTTGAAGCCGATCTGGCTGTGCTGGTAGTGCGGCGCCGGATCGCGCGCCTGGGTGGCCAGGAAGCGGGCCTGCTTGATCAGGTCCTCGTCGTCGGACAGCAGCATGCCGCCGCCCGAGGTGGTGATGATCTTGTTGCCGTTGAACGAGAAGACGCCCATCAGGCCGAAGGAGCCTGAGGCCTTGCCCTTGTAGGTCGCGCCCAGGCTTTCGGCGGCGTCCTCGATCATCGGCACGCCGTAGCGGTTACACAGCGCCAGGATCGGGTCCATGTCGGCGCTCTGGCCGTACAGGTTCACGACGATCACCGCCTTGGGCATCCAGCTCTCGGCCTTGGCCGCGTCGAAGGCCCGCTCTAGCGCGATCGGCGACATGTTCCAGCTGTCGGGCTCGCTGTCGATGAAGACCGGCTCGCCGCCTTCATAGACGATGGGGTTGGCCGAGGCCGCGAAGGTCAGGGTCGAACAGAAGACCCGGTCGCCGGGCTTCACCCCCAGCATGCGGACCGCCAGGTGGATGGCGGCGGTGCCCGACGACAGGGCGGCGGCCTGCGCCATCCCGGTCTGGGCCGCCATCTCGCGCTCGAAGGCGTCGACGTTCGGACCCAGGGGGGCGATCCAGTTGGTGCGGAAGGCCTCTTCCACGAAATGCAGCTCGGCCTCGCCCATGTGCGGCGTCGACAGCAGGATGGGCGCGCCGATGTCGCGGCGGTTCAGCACGCGGACGACCCGGCCTTCGCCGTCGATCAGGGGCAGGTGGTTGATCTCGTTGGCGTCCATCAGGGCCAGGGCGGCCTTGCGGCTGACCTCTTCCGGCGCGGTGACCGAGGTCAGGTCCGGCAGCGCCTCAAGCGTGTCGCCCATCTCGGAGCCCGCCAGCAGCAGACGGCGCAGGTCGCCGTCGGTGACGGTGCGCTGGAAGCGGCCGTCGGCGTCCACCAGCAGCAGCATTTGCATGCCGGAGGCGTTGATGGTCGCCATCGCATCGCGGATGGTGGCGGTCCGGGCGGCGCTGAAGGCGTCGATCTCGGTCATTCAGGAGCCTTTCGGGGCGGCGGGGACGCCGGTCCAGGTCTGGGCGGAGGCCACGTCGCGGGTCACCACCGCGCCGGCGCCGATGGTCACGTCATCGCCGATGGTCACGCCGGGCAGGACGACCGCGCCGGCGCCGATCAGGCAGCGCGCGCCGACCCTGACGCCGCCGCCGAGGGTGGCGTTGGGGGCCAGGTGGCAGAAGTCGCCGACGGCGCAGTCATGGTCGACGACGGCGCCGTGATTGATGATGACGCCGCGCCCCACCACCGCGACCGGCCCGACGACGGCGCCGGCGGCGACGAAGCCGCCCTCGGCGATCGTGGCGAAACGGGAGATTGAGGCGGCGGGGTGGAGGACGGTCAGGGCCGATCCACCCGCCGCTTCGGCTTCACCCTGCAGGCGTTCGCGAACGGCGGCGGCGCCGATGGCCACGTGGAAGGGCTGGCCCGCCGGGGAGGGCGCGATCGCGGGCGTGGCGACCGGCAGGCCCAGCAGGTCGGTTGCGGGGGCGTCGGCGCGGACGGCGACGCCGGACAGATCCGTCCCGCCTTCCAGCAGGGCGTCCAGCACCACCCTCGCATGCCCGCCTGCGCCGATCAGATGGATCATCTCAGTACCCGTTGACCTTCATCAGCAGGGCCGCGTCCAGCGGGACGGAGGCCAGCAGGTTGGCGATGCGCGGTCCGGCGCGGCCGTCGCCATAGACGTTCTGCGGCGCCCGGCGGCCTTGCGCCAGCAGATCGGCGATCCCGGCGGCCAGGGCCGCCTCGGTCGCCTCGACATCCAGCACATTGGCGTTGCGCTCACGCAGGTTCTGGCGCGGGCCGACGTTCAGCACCGGCGTGCCGAAGCTGGCGGCCTCGATGATCCCGGCGCTGGAGTTGCCGATCATCAGGTCGGCGTGCGCCATGGCGGCGACGAAGGCCGGGCGGGCCAGATGGGTGCGCACGGTGATGTCCTGCGCGCCCTTGGCTTCGGTCAGGACGGCGCGGACGCCGTCGCTGCCCGCGTCGGCGTTGGGCATCAGGGCCAGGACCTGCAGGCCCGCGTCGGTCAGGCTTTTCAGGATGCGGCGCGCGTCGTCCGCGGCGGTCGCGGCCTCCTGCAGCACGGGGTGATAGACCATCAGGGCGAACGGGCGCTCGGGATCGAGGCCGTGCAGGCGCATCACCTCGGTCTGGTCGGGCAGTTCGGCGTCGGTCAGGCCGTCCAGGCCGGGTGCGCCGGTGACATGGACGTTGGCGGCGTTCTCGCCCATCCGCACCAGCCGGTCGGCGGCTTCTCGCGTGGCGGCGAAATGCAGGTGGCTGAGCTTGGAGATGGCGTGGCGCACAGGCTCGTCCACCGTGCCCGACCGCTCGCCGCCGTGGATATGGGCGACGGGGATGTTCAAATGGATGGCCGCCAGCGCCCCGGCCAGCATCTCGCCCCGGTCGCCCAGCAGCAGAACCGCATCGGGCCGCTCGCTTTCCAGCACATCGGTGAAGGCGGCGACCATGGTTCCCAGGTTGCGGGCCATGGTGGCGCCCGTCGCGGGCTCCAGCGGCACCGGCACGCGGGCGGCCAGGCGCAGGCCCGCGGCCTCGATCTCGTCCACCGTATGCCCGTAGGCGGGGGACAGGTGCATGCCGGTGGCGATCACCGCCAGGTCCAGCTCCAGATGGTCGCGCAGGATCAGCAGCGTCGAGCGCATCAGGCCGAAGTCGGCCCGGGTGCCGCTGATGTAGCAAACGCGCCGCATGGTCAGATCATCGCCTCGCCGGATAGCAGGTCCCAGGTCAGGGGCTGGCCCGCCTCGACATCCGCCTGCAGCGCGCGGCCGGGCAGGGTGTGGAAGAAGCGCGGTGCGATGCCCGAGGCGGGACGCAGCAGGATCAGGTCGGCCTCGGCCAGCACGTGGCCGGCGGGCAGGGCGATGCGGGCCATGACCGAGCGGCGGGCCACGGCGCGGACGGGCAGTTCGGCCGCCGTCGGCGCCTTCACCGACGAGCCCAGAGCCTGCTCCACATCGCGGATCTGGCCGACCAGATCGGTCAGCTGCTGAACGGTCAGGGAGGCGCGGTGGTCGGGGCCGGGCAGGGTCACGTCGAGGGTGAAATGCTTCTCGATCACCGTCGCACCCAGCGCCACGGCGGCGGTCGAGACCGCCAGGCCCAGGGTATGATCCGAATAGCCGACGGGCAGGCCGGTGACCTCGCCGATGGTGCGCATGGCGCGCAGGTTCACATCGGACGGCGCCGCCGGGTAGTTGGACGTGCAGTGCAGGATGGTCAGCACCTGATCCAGCGGCGTGGTCAGGCCGTGTTTCGCGCGGGTCTCGGCGATGACGGCGACGGCGTCGGTGATCTCCTCCATCGTGGCCATGCCGGTGGAGACGATCAGGGGCCGGTCCTTCGCCGCCAGATGGCGCAGGAAGGGGTGGTTCACGATCTCGCCGGACGGGACCTTGATCCGCGCCATTCCCGAGGCGACCAGGAAGTCGGCGGCCTCCTCGTCGAAGGGCGTCGACATGAACTCGATGCCGACCTCGGCGCAGCGGGCGATCAGGCGGTGATGCAGGTCGTCCGACATCTCCAGCGCCTTCAGCATGTCGTGCTGATTGCCTTCGCCGGTCTCCCGCTTCTGATAGTCGGCCTTCTCGGCGCCCGGCGCGGCCAGCTTGTCGGCCGAGAAGGTCTGGAACTTGACCGCGTCCGCGCCCGCCGCCTTCGCGGCGTCGACCATGGCCAGGGCGCGGTCGGCGTCGCCGTTATGGTTCACGCCGGCTTCGGCTATGATGAAGACGCTCAATGGACCGCTCCGATCGGCGGGGAGGTGGGGGGACGCCAGCCCAGACGGTCGCACGTCGGCCGGATGTCGATCTCGAGGTCCCCGGTCAGCTGGCCCGCCATGCGGGACCGGCCCACGAGCGCGAGCAGGGCGCGGAGCATCGCCGGGGGAACGGGGATCAGCTGCGGGCGCGCGCCCGTTTCGGCGGCCATCCGCTCGACCAGCGCCCGGGTCGACAGCGGGGCGCCGTCGCTGACCATGAAGACCGCGCCCGGGGCCGACGGGTGGCTGACGCACACCGCCGCCAGATCGCTCAGGGTCTCCCGCGAGACGAGGTCGCGCCGGTTGTCGACCAGGTTGGCGAACGGCAGCGGCAGGCCGCGCCGGATCGCGCCGTAAAGACTGGCCAGATTGCCCTTCACCCCCGCGCCGATGATCAGCGGCGGACGGATGACGACCACGTCCAGCCCGGTCTCGTCGGCGATCCGGCGCAGGCCGGTCTCGGCCTCGAGCTTGGACTGGGCGTAGGGACCCGCGGGGTTGGGCGGATCGTCGGCCCGGAAGCCTCTGCCGGTCGTCTCGACCCCGTTCACATGCGCCGACGAGATGAAGATCAGCCGCCGGACGCCCGCTTGCGCCGCCTGGCGCGCCAGGTCGAGGGTCGCATCGACGTTGATACGCGTGAGGACGGCGTGCTCGGCGGCGTCCGCGGCCTTGCGCTGGTGCGCCCGCCCGGCCGTATGGATCACGCAATCGATCCCCTGCAGCGCGGCGGACCAGTCCACCGCACCGGCCAGGTCGCCGACCCCGACCGCCTCGGCGGCGCCGGACCACGTTCCCGGATCGCGCACGGCCACGCGCACAATGAAGCCGCGCGCGGCGAAGTCGTCCGCCATGGCCCGGCCGAGGAAGCCGTTCCCTCCCGTGATCAGGATCCGGCGACCGGAAGCGTCAGCCACCGGCGGCCTCTGCGGGGGCCGGTGCGGGCCGCCAGCGCATCACGCGGGCGGACATGAAGGCGGTCACGAGCCAGAGGTGGGTGATGAGGCCGTTCGAGAATCCGATCGGCGTGTTGATGACGCTCAGCAGGATGCCGATGACCACGATCGGCGCGGCCAGAAGCCATCGCGGATCGCGGCCCTGCTTGACCTTCTTGTAGGTGATCCCGGACAGCCAGCCCCAGAGGAAGCACGGCAGCAGGCCTAGGAATTTGAAGTCGACGTACAGCGACCCGAAGGCCGACGGCAGGAAACCGTAGGTGTTCAGCCCCAGAAGGTGGCCGAAGCCGGTGGCCAGGAACTCGCTGTCCAGGCGCCGGACGACCGCCGAGGAGATGTCGATGCCGTAGGCGCTCCACATCATCGGCCCGTCGTAGTTGGTGAAGATGGTGTTGGCCATCACGAAGCCCTGCACCACGTACCAGACGAAGACGAACACCAGATAGGTCAGGTCCGGCCCCAGCAGGGTGAAGTAGAGGTCAGCGAACGGGCCGTTGAAATTCACGCCCCAGGATGAGCTGGCGATGCCGAACATGGCGTCGATGCCGCCGACCACGTCTGCGCGGACGATGAAGACCCGCGCGAAATAGATGCCCATGCAGCCGACCAGCACGCCGATCAGCACGCGGGCGGGCATGTTGAGCTTGAAGATCGGCCGCCGCTTCGGACGCTTCTTGGCGCCGTCGGCGGCCAGGCGGTCGGCGAAGATGTGCCCGCGCAGGAGGTAGGACAGGCCGGCGCACAGGAAGGCGTAGAAGATCGGATTGCGCCCGCCGGACGCCAGGGAGACCATCAGGATCGGCCCCAGGCCGAACACGGCCGCGCGCCACAGGATCGGGCGCGGTCGGAACGCGATTTCACGGATCAGGTACACATAGGCCGCGGGCGAGGTCAGGAAGGCGATCTGGAACCAGATGGAGCTTTCCGATTCCGCGGCGTTCAGCAGGCCGCTCGCCCGGTCCGACCGCACCTGGTAGGAATCGATCAGGTTGAACAGGTTGCGCCCCTGCACATCCATGACCGAGGCGGCCAGCGCGATCACCGTGGCGGCGATCAGGATGCGGTCGGTCATCCGGAAATCGACCGTCACGTGCGGGTCCATCGGGCGCTGGGGCAGCCGCCCCGAAGCGCTGGCCGCGCCCACGCAATAGACCGCGATGAAGACCAGCAGGACCATCACGCCGTACAGCGAGATCGTCCGGCTCTCCAACTGGAAGGGCAGGATGTAGAACAGCGCGATGCAGATGGACCAGACCATCAGCATCAGCGCGGCGGGATGGAATTTCATTGCGTCCCTCGCAATCCGGACCCCGGCAGGGTGTCCGGCCTCAGCCGATGACGCACGTGATTACCCGCCGTTCGCCGCTTTCCACCATGCCGCCACGGTGGATGCCCTTGGTGTCGAACAGGACGATCGAGCCCTTTCGCGCGCTGATCGCCCAGAGGCCGCGGGCGATGTCCTGGGCCAGCGGCGCGGTCGGCAGCAGGTCGTTTCCGAAGCTGCCCTTCTGCATGAACTTCCCCGGCAGGGCGGCGAAGCGCGCGCGCGAGCGGGCGTCGGTGCCGGCCAGGCCGTTGGAGTCGTTCGCCTCGCAGATCAGGTCGTCCAGACGCGGGATATGCATCCGGTGTGATCCCACGACATAGCTGAACGGCCCGTTCCGGGGTTCCACGTCGGTCATGTAGATGATCGCCTTGAGGTCGCCCCCCGAGGCGTCGCGGTGGCAGTAGGCCGCGCCGGGCAGATCGGACGGCGGCGTGTCCGGGAAGATGTCCTTCCAGAAGGTGTCGCTGGTGTCGTTGATCTGGGGATTGACGTCGATCACCCGGCCCGGCCGCTGCATGTAGGCCGAGGCCACGTCCATGACCCCGGCGTCCTTCAGGACCCGCTCGATCACCTCGAACAGCGCCTGCTGTTCCTTGCGGGTCGTGCGACCGCGCGAGTCGTCGAAGGCGCGCTTGCCGGCGGCGCCCTGTGCACGGCGGCGGTTCAGTTCGTCGAACTGGGGCTCGGCGGCGGCGGCGAGGGCCTGGAAGTCGGCGTCCGGCACGGACACCACATGGATGCCGTCACGGCCCAGGCGGCCCGTGGTCTGATCGGCCTGCTGAACGCGGACCGCGCGCTCGCGGGGGCGGCTGACCATATTGCCCAGCGCATGCCCGACCATCTTCAGCCGCCCGCCGGCGGTGGCGTCGGAGCGCACGTCGTTCGGGATCATTTCGTAGCGGACCAGCCGCTTGACCAGCAGAACGGCCATGCTTTTCAAGAAGATCGCCAGCCCCGCGGCGCGATCGCCCGCGCTCGGACGCGCGACCAGATCGCGATAGGCGGGGTGGACGGAATAGTCGACCAGAGCCGGGCTCCAGGTCTGCTCCGGCAGCGGGATGATCGTCGGGGAAGGCTCGACGATCAGATAGTCATTACCGGCCATCTATCGATCCTCCCGGGAGTTCGGGGCCCGGCGCGAAATGCGCTGGAGCCGCTCAGGCTCTAACCAATGCCGCAGTCGCGGGTCAAGTTCACAACCGGCCTTCCGGCCCGCCGAGCGGCGAGCCGGCATGGCCGCCGACGCGGGCGGCGCCGACCTTGCCGTGCCAGTCCTCGCCCTCCGGGCCGACCAGACGCATGCGGCGTCCGAGTTCGCGGCCCATCTGCGTCACCTCGTCGTTCGGCGCATCCGCCTTGAAGCCGAACAGGGACATGAACGGCCCGTCGAAACTGCCCTTCAGGACGTGGCGGATGATCCGCGCGCGCCGGGCCTCGACGGAGTCCATCGGCGCATCGTTGAGCAGCCGATCCGGCACGGTCGCCAGATCCTCCCACGTCCGCAGGACGACGAAATCGTCCTCGACGACGTAGTAGGCCTGCCCCGCGATGGAGGTGTTGCCGAGCAGGGCCGCCTGCAGGCCCAGGGTGCCGGTCGCCGTCACGCTGACGCCGCACTGGGCCAGCATCGCGTTGCCGGTGACCTCGTAGGGGACGAGCACCACGTTCGGGATCGCCTGCAGCGCCTCGAGCAGCGCCGTCTGGCGGAAGCCGAACTGAAGCGGGTGATCCTTGACCACGATCTGGAAGCCGGCGTCCGACAAACGCCGCGCCAGCTCCAGCAGCATGTCCTCCTGCCGGATCAGCCGCAGGTCATCGATCCAGTAGTCGATGGACGCTTCGGGGAACATCTGCAGCCCGAACAGGACGCGGCGCTCCCGGGGGAAGGCCGCCAGTCTTTCCTGCCAGTCGTGGTCGATCATCGACAGGACGCGCACATCCGAGGCTCGGGCCTTGTGACCCAGCCAGGTCTGGCTATCGAGCGCGCGCAGATTCAGCGGGTCGCGCGCCGCCCGGGCCAGCAGGTTGAAGGCCCACGCGCGAAGCTGGAAATAGGCTTGGACCCGATGGAATTTGGCGCGGGTGAAGGTGCGGGCGTTCTGCACATAGATCGGCGCGAACTCCGGGTTGGAGATTTCTGCGGATCGCGCCGCGACCTCCTCCTCGTCCGGCGCGCCCTCGGTGGTGACCAGCGCGCCGCGATGCAGCAGCATGCTCAGCCCCGGCAGGGTGCCCGCGGTCAGTTCGAAATAGGGGATGCCGCGCGCGCGGGCGCGCCTTTCCAGCATGTCGGTGACGTAGCTGTCGATGGGCAGGCTGACGATGGAGTCCGGCGCCAGCGCCGCCAGCGCCTGGTCCATGGCCTGCGCCATGCCCAGCACCATGGCCGTGGCCTGGCGTTCGGGAAGCCAGCGCAGCACCCGGCAGCGGGCGATGGCGTCCCGAACCTCATCCCGGGCGACCAGGTCCGACTCGTGGACGTCCGCCTTCAGGAAGCGGCGATAGGCGGCGTAGAAGTCATCGGTGACCGAGCGGTCGCCGCGCCCCCGCGTGTCGGTCAGGACCGTGACCCGGTCGACGCCCAGATGGCGCCCGACATGGGCCCACCAGGCTTCCGTGCGGAAGATCGCGAAAATCAGAACGTGGTTCACGCCGCGTCTCCGCGCAGGAACCACTCGGCGGTGCGGCGCACGCCTTCGGCGTTGGAAACGGTCGTCACGCCGTGGACGCCCTCGATCGGGGCGGTGTCGTAGAGGTATTCGGTCAGCATGTTCTTCAATCGGGCGGTGGTCAGCGGCGCGGGGAGGCCGAGGCGGGACGCCCCGTCGCCTACCATCGCCATCGCCCGGGCGACAGGGAGGGGCAGGGTGAAGATGCGTTTGCCGAAGGCCTCGGCGAAGCCGTCGGCCCAGGCCCGCAGCTCCACCGGCTCGCTGTCGGCCAGATAGAAGGTGCGGCGATGGACCGCGTCAGCCGACGCCGTGGCCAAGGTCGCCAGCTGGGCCGTCAGATTATCGATGTAGGAATAGGACTTCCGCAGCGGCCGTCCCCCGACGTGGAAGTACAGGCCACGCCGGATCAGCCGGAACATGCCGGTGTAATAGGGGCTCATGCCCGGCCCCCAGATGGTGGTCGAGCGGGTGATCACCCAGGTGCGGCCCGCGCCGTCGGCGGCGCGCACGCGGCGCTCGCCCTCGGCCTTGGACTCGCCGTAGCCGCCGATCGGATCGTAGTCCGTGTCGGAGGTCGGCGTGTTCCCCGGACGATGCACCAGCTGCGACGACATCCAGATCACGCGCTGGACGGACGGCGCCGCCGCGACGGCCTCGATCAGATGGGTCACGCCGTCGGTGTTGGCGCGATAGTCATTCTTGGGCGGGCCCTTCAGGTCCGTCTCGGCCGCCAGGTTGAACACCACCTCGGGGCGGAAGGTCTCCAGGGCGGCGGCCAGCGAGGCCGGATCCATCAGGTCGCCCTTCAGCGACATCGGCCGGTCGCCGCGCGACAGGCCGCGAACCTCGTGCCCCTCGGCGACGAGCCGCTCCAGCAGGGCCTTGCCGACGAAACCGCTTGAACCGGTGATCAGAATCTTCATGCGGCGCCCGCCGGGGCCTGCAGGTCGGGCAACCGGCGCAGGGCGATCCAGTTCAGGGTCGCGTACAGGGCGCTGGTCGCGACCATGGCCGCCGCCGCCCCCCACAGGCCCCACAGGTGGGTCAGGCCCACCAGCAGGGCGCCGCCGATCGCGAAGGCGATGGCCTGACGGTGCAGCACCAGCTTCTCCAGGTGTTTGGCGTTCATGATCATGGCCGGGAAGTCGGCCGCGCCGCGCAGCATGAAGCCCAGCAACATGACAGCCACAAGACCCAGTTCGATATGGAAGCGCGCCGTCCAGGCGCCGCCCGTCAGCCGGTCGGCGGCCCACAGTCCCGCGAACAGCAGGGGCGCGCCGACCAGGGTGCGGGCGTACTCCTTCAGCACGATGCGGATCAGGGTCCTATTGGACTCGGTCTTGGCGGCGGCGAAGACGGTCGGCGTGATGCGGTTGAAGGAGGCGATGCTGAACAGCTGATAGGCCAGCGAGATCAGCAGCGCGTGGCGGAAATAGACCCCGGTCTGTTCCAGCGACAGCAGGCCTCCGACCGCCAGACGGTCGAACTGCAGCACCAGGATGGCGATCAGGCCGATCAGGAAATGGGTCATGGAGGCTCGATGCTGACCCAGGATGTCCGTCTTCAGATTGAAGGCCGTCGTCTTCGGGGCCGCGTTGCGGATGCGCAGGAAGCCGGCGGCCAGCATCAGGGTGCAGGCGACGGCGCCGATGGCCCAGGCGGTGATCACGAAGCTCAGGTCGAAGGCGTCCCGCATGAACAGGGCCACGCCCAGCGCCAGGGCGGCCAGCGCCGCGTTCTTCAGGGCGACGATCACCAGCAGGGGCGCGTAGCGGGTGTCGATGAGGGCGTACTGATAGGCCTGGTTCGACAGATGCTCGCCGACGACGACCACGGTCGCCAGCAGCAGCACGGGCCACGGGGCGTGGGTCCACAACGCCACCGCCACGATGAACAGCGGGACCATAAGAGCCCAGTTGAAGGCGAAGAATTTCAACGCCTGGACCACCATGCGGTCCATGACCGCATGCGGCTCGCCCGCCGATCGGCGCTGGATGTCGATGTGCCGCTCGAAATTGAAGGCGAAGGCGAACAGGCCGACCAGGGTCGCGATCAGGCCGAACTGGCCCGCCTGATCGACGCGCAGCCCGTAGGTCGCGGTGATGACGAAGCCCGCGCGCGCGGCCACGTCCATCAGCTTCACGACGACCAGATAGAAGTCCCGGTGAAGCCGGGGCAGGGTGACCGCGCCGCTCACCAGGCGGTCCAGCCGCCGTCAACGGCCAGCACCTGACCGGTCACATAGGACGAGGCCTCGCTGGCCAGGAACAGCAGCGGCGGGGCCATCTCCTCGCCCCGGGCCATCCGGCCCATTGGGACGCGGGCGGAGTATTTGTCTCCGAACACGGAGTTCTGGCCGCTGGAGACGCCGCCGGGGACCAGGCAGTTCACGCGGATGCCCTTGTCGGCCCAGTGGGTCGCCAGCCATTTGGTCAGGCCGACCACCGCCGCCTTGGAAGCCGAATAGACCGCCGGAGTGTTGATCGGTCCGCCCAGATAGTCCGAGCCCTCGTAGATGCGGCTGTCGGGGCCGACCAGGCCGTAGATGGAAGCGGTCTGGATCACCCGCCCGCCGCGCCCGGCTTTCAGCATCTCCTTGCCGACGGCCTGGGCCATCAGGAACATGCCGTCGATGTTGACGCTCATCACCTCGCGCCAGACCTCCAGGCTGTAGGTCTCGAACGGCTCGAAGAAGGCGCGTACGTCGGCGGTCTTGGTGGCGGCGTTGTTGACCAGCACGTCGATCCGGCCGAACCGCGCCATGACCGCATCCACCGCCGCCTGCACCGAAGCCGGGTCGGAGACGTCGCAGCCGAAGCCCGCGGCGGCCTCGCCGATCTCGGCGGCGGCGGTCTTCGCCGCGTCCTCGAACAGATCGACCACGGCCACCTGCGCGCCCGCCTCGGCCAGCGCCCGGCAGAACAGCCGGCCCAGGATGCCCGCGCCGCCGGTGACCAGGGCGACCTGGCCGTCCAGCCGCGCGGCGGCGAAGGTCGGGGTGTCGGTCATCAGTTGTGCGTCCGGAAGACCGGCTTGATCGCCGGGCCGTTCAGCTGGGTCTCGACGCCCGCGTCCAGCGCCTGCTTGTAGACGCCCAGCGCGCCGTCGAAGGCCTCCAGCGTCAGGGCCAGCTCGGTCGCGCCATGCGCCTGCGAGATCGCCAGCCACGGCATCATCACGCCGCGCTTCAGCATCTCCTGCGCGAACAGGGTGCGCATGGGCAGGGACGGCGCACCCGAGGCGTCGCGGGTCACATAGTTCAGCGACACCGCCGGACCTTCCATGAAGACGTGGTCCTGCAGGCCGTGACGGCCCGCGACCTCGGCGAGGCCCGCCTTCAGCTTCGCGCCGTAGGCCCACAGGTGGGCGGGCACGTCCTCGGCGGCGTTGATCCGCGTCGCTTCGACGAAGGCGCCCAGCGCCGGCATCTCGGCGCCGTGGGTCGAGGACAGCAGGAAGGTCCGCTCCATGCCCGGCTTGTCGATGGAGCCGACCTGCATGAACTCGCGCTTGCCGACCACGGCGGCCAGCGAGAAGCCGTTGGCCATCGCCTTGCCGTAGGTGGCCAGGTCCGCCTCGATGCCGAACACCTCCTGCGCCCCGCGCAGGTTCCAGCGGAAGCCGGTGATCATCTCGTCCAGGATGAACAGGGCGCCGTTGGCGTGGGCCAGGTCGCGCACCTGATGCAGGAAGCCGCCGGCGTGGCTTGCGGCCGCCCGGTCCGGCGTCGGCGCATCGCCCAGGGCGCCGTCCGCGCCGTGCGGCCAGATGTGGGTCGAGGGCTCCAGCATCACCGCCGCGATCTGGTCCGGATACTGGTCGAACAGGGCCTTCAGCGAGCCCATGTCGTTGTAGTCGAAGACCAGGGTGGTGGCCGCGTGATCTTCCAGCGTGCCGCGCTTGATGGCGGTGACGCCGATGAACCAGTCGTCGAACGAGAAGAAGGGATGCTGGCGCGGCACGCAGACGTAGCGGCGGCCGGTGTAGGCGCGGGCGATCTTCACCGCCGCGGTGGTGACGTTCGAGCCGTTCTTGCCGAACTTCACCATCTCCGCGCAGGGGATCAGGTCACAGATCAGCTCGGCCGCCTCCAGCTCGATCTCGGTGGCGCGGGTCAGGTTCACGCCGTTCTCGATCTGCCGGATGGCGGCCGCATTCACCCGCTCGTCCGCATAGCCGATGGTCACCGCCCGCAGCGCCATGCCGTAGTCGAGATACCTGTTGCCGTGGGTGTCCCAGACATAGGCGCCCTTGCCCTTGCTGAGCACCGGCGGGGCGATCGACGGAAACTGGTCGTCCCCGCGCGAATAGGTGTGGGCGCCCCCGGGGATCGCCCGGTGCAGGCGCTCGCGCAGGGCGGCGAAATCGGCTTCGGCATTCCCCAGCGGGGTTCCGGATTCGGTCTTGGTGGGGATGACGGACATCAGACTTGCGCGCGAGGGGAGGGGGGCGGTGCGAAGGGGGAGAAGCTTACCGCGGCTCTAGGCCGTTGGTTTGATAGTAGGCCAGGGTCGGGCGGTCGAGGTCGAGATCGCCCTTGACCACATGCATCCGGCCCAGATCCGCTAATTCGGCCTGGGCGTCGCGGGCCCAGTAGATCAGCGAGGTCGTCTGCGGGTCGCGCAGTTCGGGCGGATGGAACAGGCTCAGGAAGGCGAACATCGGCTCGTCCACCGACGAGAACCAGCCGGCCGCGATGAAGTGACGGCCGAAGCCCGATGAGGTGCAGGTGAAGTCCATGGCCGCCAGGCCCCGGTCCCGGGCGTAGAACTCCAGGAACGACAGGACCGCCGGCATCTCCTCGGCCTCGGCGCCGATCTCGACCACATGGGCGAAGGGCATGCCGGGCAGGGCGTCGCGGCGCAGGATCACGTGCGCCTTGCCGATCGCATAGGTCTCATAGGCGTAGACGGGATGCCGGTCGTATCGCCAGCCGAGGTGGGCGGCGTCCCGGACGTAGCCGTTCTTGTCGGCCAGCCCGCGATCCGGAACGGCCACGTCGGCCGCCGCGACCAGACGGGCGCCGCCTTCATCTGGGGTGACGGCGTCGGCGCGGTGCCGGGCCAGCTTGAGGCCCAGCGGCGCGATGTTGCTGTACGGGGTGACGGCCTCGGTGTCCCAGACGCGGAAGAAGCGCGGGATGTAGCGCCAGTAGTTGAAGCCCTTGCGCAGATAGACGTTCAGCGCCTCGTCGCTGATGCCGCTGCCCAGCATCACCTCATAGGTCGATTGCAGGTGGTCCAGCATGCGCGGCCCCAGGCCCTTGCCCTTGGCCTCGGGTGACACGATCCAGGTGGTCAGTTCGGCGGCGCGGCGGCGCTCTCCGCCCAGCATGAAGCTGTGCTCGTGCAGGCCCATCGCCCCGATGATGTTCGAGCCGGACACCGACACGCAGACCGAGCAGAGGTTGTTCTGTTCCGGCGCCGAGACGAACTGCCAGCGCGCGAACTCGGGCAGGCCCAGCGCCATCTTCCGGGGCCAGTGCAGGTCGTAGAAGGCCGCGATCTCCTCGACCGAAACGCCGAGGTCGCTGGCCGAGCCGGTGGTGATGGCGTCCATGGGGTCTCCTGAACAGGTCGCGGATCAGATGTCGCCGCGGGTGTCGTCGGATCGATCCCGCCACAACGGGTAGAAGGTTTCCTCACGCCTGACAACGGCGGTCCCGGGCGTGCCTATGTAACGGCTGTTGTCCGGCAGATCGCGGTCGATCAGCAGGGATTCGGTGCCGATCTGGCATTGGCGTCCGACCGTGCAGTCGCCCAGCACGGCGGCCCCGGGCCGCAGCGTCACATGCTCGCCGAAGGTCGGATAGATATCGTGGTTGGAACCCACGCCGACCCGCTGGTAGCTGACGAAATAGTCGCTGTAGTTCGCCCGCCCCAGCACCGTCCCGAGGGGGTGGACCAGCAGGAAGATGCTGGGCAGCTCGACCTCGTAGAAGATGTCGCAGCCGTGCAGGGCCTTGTTCAGCAGGAACAGCTTGGCGCACAGGTCCGCCGGCGCCTTCTGCCGGAACAGCTCGTTCGACAGCAGGTACAGCCACATGGCGTACTGGTCGCCGTGCAGGTGGCTGAACCGCGCCTGCCCGCCGTCGAAGAAGTATTTGTTGTCCACGCGGCTGAAGCAGTGCTCGAGCCGTTCCAGCGCCCTCGGCATGGCCGGGCGCAGGTCGTCGACCGATACCTCGCCGTCGGGGAAATTGTGGCTCACCTGCCGGGCGACATAGGCGGCCAGCAGGTCCGGCGTCAGGCTCATCGCGATCCGCGTGGTCATCGCCGTCTCCGCTTCAGGCCACCGGCAGGTGGATGGTGTCGACGCGCGGCAGCTCCAGCGGATCATCGACCGTCAGATCCGCCACCGCGTCCCGCGTCGTCACGCCCAAAGCCCCGCCGCGGGCCCGCACGATGTCGAGCGTATCGCGGTTGTAGCCGCCGTAGGGATAGCAGATCGACCAGTCGGCTTTCGGCACGCCCAGCTGACCCAGGAAGTCCAGCGACCGGTCGATGTCGCGCGCCTGTTCCGCCGGCGTCATGGAAGACAGCCACTGGTGGCTGTAGCCGTGGCTCCCGAAGGTCATGCCGGCGCGCATCATGGTCCGCGCCTGGTCGGTCGACATGTACAGTTCCGCCGCGAAGGCCGCCTCGTCCGCGCTGACGATGCGCGCGAACAGGGTGTCGCAGATGTCGTTGCGCACCGCCTCGGGCAGGCCGGTCTGCAGCATCAGCTTGATGAACAGCACCTCGGGCGTGTCGAGGTGACACTCGCCCATGAACTCGTCCACATAGTCCTGCCACGGACGAAGCGCCGCGCCGGCCTCCCGCGCCTGCTCCACCGCCTCGCGCAGCAGGGCGACCAGCTTGGTGGCGTCGGGCTCCGAGGCGAGGATGAAGTGGATCCGGTTCACGTCCAGCAGGCGGCCCTCCAGGATGGGCTGGGCCGGCGGAAAGAACGTCCCCTGCCAGCCGCGCTCGTCCAGCAGGGGGAAGACGTTCTGGTAGTGGTCCAGGTAGCCGTCGTCGAAGGTCAGCCAGCAGGCGTTGTCCGGCAGGCGCTCGTCGCCGCGCCGCGCGGCCAGGATCTGCGGGGTGGTCACGACCTCGTAGTTCGCGCCGATGTGGTCCAGCTGGCCCCGGAAGGCCTCGGTCGTCCGCCCTTTGATCGCCGGATAGCGGGACCGGGCCAGGTCACGGACGTAGTGGTACATGACGATGGTCAGGGACATCAGTCGGCCCCGCCTTTGTTGGCCACAAGGCTGAAGCAGTGCTCGAGACGCGGCTGGGCCGCCTCCTTCGGACCCGGAAAAGGCTTGTTCCGGATCAGCCGGACGATGCCGACCACGGGAGCGAGGTTCTGGCGCCAGAAGCACTCGGGCACACGCTCATGGGCCAGTCCGTATTTCAGCGGCTCCGTTCCGCGTTCGGCTACCGTGCCGAACATCCGGTCCCAGACAGTCAGCAGGTTCCCGTAGTTGCGGTTGATGTGCTCCGGCGCGCGCGAATGGTGCACGCCGTGGAAGGAGGGCGACACGACGAGCAGTCCCAGCGGCCCATAGGTCCAGTCCAGTCCCGAATGCTCGAGCATCGAGCGGCACACCCTGAGCAGCAGGAGGACCAGAGGCAGTTCCGCCGACCCGGTGATGACGCCCAAGGGGAAGAGCAGCAGGAAATCTAGGAACCGGTCCAGCAGCGGAAAGCGGAAATGGGTCAGGATGGTCAGATGCTCCTGCGAATGGTGCACCTTGTGGAACTGCCACAGCCAGCGGTTTTCGTGCTTGAAGCGGTGGATCCAGTAGCCGCAGAAGTCGGCCGCCAGCAGGCTGACGATCAGGATCGCCCAGGCCGGCGCCTGCGTCGCCTGGTCCAGTCTCAGCCACGGCGCCAGCGCGTCGACGTAGCCGTTGAGGGAGGCGGCCACCGGCGCGATCACGATCAGCGCCTGGATGTGGCTGAGCTCGAACAGCCCGTACAGCATGTCGGTGCGGGCGTTGCGCGATCCGTATTTCGACAGCGCCTTGCGCCGCTGCACGATGTCGACGACAGCGACCACCACCAGCGCCGCGGCCAGCACCGAATAGAGGGGCCATTCGGCGCTCACGTTGCGGGCGATGCTCTGCATCACGACCCCGGCGCTGCTCGCAGGATCGCTCACCAGACGCTCCACGCTCAGCGCGGTGAGCCCGGTCACGAACGACTGCCCTTCTGGTTCCGGACGTACACCCCGTTGGTGGCCAGATAGGTGCGCACCTTGATCGGGCTGTGGTCGGTGAAGATGAACATCGACGAGATGGTGATCGCCGAGGCCCCGGCGTCCAGCGCCGACTTGCAGTCGTCCAGGCTGCCGGCGCCCGACGAGGCGATCAGCGGGATCGACAGCTTGTCCGACAGGTCGTTGATCAGCTCCAGGTCATAGCCGTTCATCATCCCGTCCCGGTCGATGGACGACATCAGGATCTCGCCGGCGTGCAGGTCCTGCATCCGCTGGGCGAACTCGACGGGGTCGTGGCCGGTCTCGGTCGTGCCGCCGCGCCCGAAGACGCGCTTCCGGCCGGACGCGTCGGCCCTGTAGTCGATGGACACCACGATGCATTGGTCGCCGAACCGGCTGGCGGCCTGGGTGACGAAGTCCGGGTTCTCGATGGCGGCGGAGTTGATGCTGACCTTGTCGGCGCCGCTTTTCAGAAGGGCCTCGATCTGCGCCAGGGTGGTCACGCCGCCGCCGGCGGTCAGGGGCACGAAGACCTCTTCAGCCACCCGCTCGATGATGTTGCCCGTCACGACCCGGCCCTCGGCCGAGGCGTCGATGTCGACGAAGATCAGCTCGTCCACGCCGTAGGAGTCATAGACCTTGGCCGTCGAGACCGGGTTGCCGGCCTCGCGCTGATCGTCGTGGAACCGGCGCATCTTCACCAGACGGCCGCCGCGGATCAGGAATTTCGGGATGATCCGTTTCTTGAGCATCAGAACTCGTGCGCCAGCCAATTCTGCAGAAGCTGCAGGCCGTTGTCCTGGCTCTTTTCCGGGTGGAACTGGGCCGCGACCAGATTGCCGCGCCGCACCGCCGCGGTGAACGGGCCGCCGTGGTCGCAGGTTCCGGCCACGTCCGCCGGATCGGCGCAGACCATGTGGAAGGAGTGGACGAAATAGTAGTCGCTCTCGCCCGAGGGCAGGCCCTTGAACAGCCATTCGTCCGGGGCGAACGAGACGGCGTTCCAGCCGACGTGCGGCACCTTGGCGGGCGGCAGGACCTCCAGCGGGCGGATCTCGGCGTCCAGCCAGCCCAGGCCTTCGTGCACCCCGTGCTCCAGGCTGCGCTTGGCGAACAGCTGCATGCCCAGGCAGACGCCCAGCACCGGCTTCTTCACCTCCAGCGCCAGCCGGTTCAGCACGGGACGCAGTTTCTTGGCGTCGATGGCGGCCATGGCGTCCCCAAAGGCGCCGACGCCGGGCAGGACCAGCCGGTCCGCCTCTTCCAACTCATCGAAGTCGGCGGTGACCACCGCGTCCTCGCCGATGTACTCGAACGCGTTCATCAGTGAACGGACGTTGCCCATGCCGTAGTCGATGATGGCGATGGTCATCGGGCGTTCACTCCGCGGCCTTGGGCGGTCCGACCTTGAGATCGCTCAGGTCGGTGCGGTCCCATTTGTCGAAGTCCGGCATGACGTTGCCGGTCTCCAGGTTCTTGCGGTCGAACTTCCACGGGTGGACCTGGTGCGGGGCCAGGATGTCGTAGAACTCGTCCTCGCTGATCTGCAGGTGCTGCAGGAACCAGTCCATCGAGGCCGGGCGCTTGCCGTCATACTTGGCCTCGATCTCCAGCGCCTCTTCGCGCGTCTTGCGGCCGTTGCGGATGTCGATCGACAGCAGGTGGTTGGCCCGGCCGTAGCCGCGCTTCACGTATTTGGACCAGTCGCGCATGCCCTGGAAGGTGCACTCGATCTTCTCGTAGTCGTACTCGGGCGGCACGCCCTCGACTTCCTGGCCCTTCCAGCCCAGTTCCTTCTTGATCAGCTCGACGTTCGCCTTGGTGTCCCACTCGATGTAGTTGCCCAGGCAGATCGACTGGACCTTCAGTTTGATCAGGTCCTTGCGCTTGGGATAGTCGAACATCCACAGGTCGCGGCGCTCCACGCGCCCCTGCAGGAATTCGTACATGTCGTCCGCCGTGATCCCCTGGTTCATCAGGCGGTTGAAGCGCTTCTCGTCGACCTCCTCCATTTCCTCGAAGGTGTACCAGCTGTGGTACTCGGCCGTGCTCTCGCCCCAGAACAGCAGCGGGACCTCGAAGCGGACGGCCATGTGCATGACGCCCGAATAGATGCCGGTGTGGCAGTGCCAGCAGAAGTCGCCGCGCCGCTTGAAGCTCTCCAGCATCAGCTCACGCACGACGTGGAAATTCGGCGTGAACTCGACCACGTCGCAGCCCAGCTGCTTGAAGACCGAGGTGTTGTTGTCCTCGACCAGCGGGCGATAGCCCCAGTGGTTGTAGCGGACCACCAGCGGCTTAAGCTTCAGCACCTTGATGATGTAATAGAGCTGGAAGACCGAGTCCTTGCCGCCCGAATAGGGGACGATGCAGTCGTACAGGCCCTTGCCCTTGTGGGCGGCCACGATCTCGTCCAGCTGGCGCTGGCGGTCGGCCCAGTCGATCTTGTCCTGCTTGAACTGGACCTGACGGCAGACAGAGCACACGCCCTCGTCGTCATAGGTGATGGTGTCGACCGTCTCGGGGGTCAGGCAGCGGGTGCATTTGCGCATGGTCATTCCGTGCCGGAGGGGGAGGCCCGGCCTTCTTCGAGGATCGTATCAAGGTTCGAGGCGATCGCCTCAATGCAGATGAAGTCCACCAGGTCGTCGACCTCGTGCGCCTTGTGCCGCGCGCTCTCATAGCCGAGCGTACGGGCATGACAGAAGCCCCGCTCGCGCCGCAGGGCGTCGACGGTCGAGACATAGAGGGCGCCGTCCAGCACGAACAGCGGCTCGATATCCTGCCGGCGCGGCATCTCGCCGAAGCTGGCCGCGGCATAGGGGGTGATCGCCCCCTCGTCGTCCTTGCGCACGGCGAAGGCGGGGTGGGCGGCTTCCAGCTTCGAGACGCCGACGATGGCGTCCGCGTCGGCGGCGGCCAGCTGGGTCAGCGCCGCGTCCACGTCCGAGCCCTCGGTCAGCGGCGACGTCGGCTCCAGCAGGACGACATAGTCATAGACGTCGCCCGCCGCCGCCAGCGTATCGACGGCGTGCAGGATGAAGCCGATGGAGGGGGCCGTGTCGCTGGCCAGCTCGGCCGGGCGCAGGAATGGGGCGTCGGCGCCGTGGGCGACGGCGATGTCGGCGAAGCCCTGGTCGTCGGTCGAGATGATCACCCGGTCGACGTGGGCCGAGGCGAGCGCGGCGGCGATCGGCCAGGCCAGCAGGGGTTTGCCCGCCAGCGGCCGGATGTTCTTCAGCGGCAGGCCCTTGGAGCCCTTGCGCGCCGGAACGATCGCGAGAACGCGCTTGCCGTCGATCATGACGCCGCCATTCGTCCGCGCAGCCGCTGCTGCACGCGGTCGACGATCTTGTGGAAGGCGAAGCCGGCCAGCGGATAGCGGATGCCCAGGTCGCGCTGGGCCTGACGCACGGCGCGGTTCTGGCGCATGATGCTGGCCATGTCTCCGCCGGTCGCGCCGCCCGAGCGCATGCGCACCATGATGCCGGGGATGTGGACCCATTTCAGGTCCAGCGTCTGGAAGACCCGCATCATGAACTCGACGTCGCCCGCCTGCCGGTATCCCAGGTCGAACACGCCGGCCTGATCGTAGACCCGGCGCCGCAGGAACAGCGTCGGGTGGGCCGGATGATGGCCGCGCGCGATGTTGGCCTTGGTCGGCGGACGTGAGCGCCAGACCCGTTCGATCTTCGCCGTATCGACCGGATCGACATAGGTCAGGTCGCCGTAGACGACGTCCACGGTCTCGTCCTCGAACGCCGCCATCACCTCGGCCAGCACGGTGTCGGAGGCGTAGAAGTCGTCGGAGTTGAGGAAGCCGATGACCTCGCCGCGCGCGCGGGCCAGCCCCTTGTTGTAGGCGTCGAAGATGCCCTTGTCGGGCTCCGACACCGCCGAGGTGACGCGCCGGCCTTCGCGGGCCACGATCTCCATGGTGTCGTCCTTGGAGCCGCCGTCGATGACCAGGTACTCGAAATCCCCGAGGGTCTGGCTGTTCACCGAGCGCAGGGTGTCGCCGATGGTGCGGGCGCTGTTGTAGCTGGCGGTGATCAGGGAAAGCTTGGTCATCATTCTGCTCCGGGCGCCGGCAGGGGCGGGGCCGCCCGGTCCTTGTCCGACAGGATCACCGTCTCCACGCCCAGCAGGGCGGGCAGGCGGTCGGCGATCGAGAACGCCTCCTCCGACGCCTCATCGTACCCGCCGTCGCAGACATACTCAAAGAGGGTGTCTTCCAGCGCATAGAAGCCGTGGGCGTATTCGGCGTCGATCCGCACCCAGCCGTCGGCGGGGGTCAGGGTCGTGGTCTTCAGTTCCCGGGCCGGGTCGTCCATCGAGACGACCACGTCGACGATGGCGCCTTCGACGACGCGGATGACCTTGGTCTGGGGCGAGGGCGCCTGCTGCACGTGCAGGCCGCGGAAGACGCCCCGCCTCGAGAACGAGCGCTTCAGCACCATGGCGTCGCTCTCGTACAGCACCTCCAGCCAGCCGCGATTGTCCTCGCGGCGCTGCGTCGTACCGTCCAGGCGAACGAAGGGATCCAAGGCGGTCAGCTCCAGTCGGCGGTCTTGAGCAGCACGGCCTTGCGGGCGGCCAGCAGGTCGGCCTCCATCATCTCGTCGACCATCTCCTCGAAGGTGATCTCCGGCTCCCAGCCCAGCTGGGCCTTGGCCTTGGACGGATCGCCCAGCAGGGTCTCGACCTCGGTCGGACGGAAGTAGCGCGGATCGACGCGGACGATGGTCTGGCCCGGCTTGATGGCGGGGCAGCGGGTCACGGCCTGGGCCGGATCGACGCTCTCGACCACGCCGACCTCGTCCACGCCCTGGCCTTCCCAGCGCAGGGTCACGCCGATGCGGGCCGCCGAGACCTCGACGAACCGGCGCACGCTGTACTGCTTGCCGGTGGCGATGACGTAGTCGTCGGGCGTGTCCTGCTGCAGCATCATCCACTGCATGCGGACGTAGTCCTTGGCGTGGCCCCAGTCGCGCAGGGCGTCCATATTGCCCAGGTACAGGCAGTCGCTCAGCCCCTGGGCGATCTCGCCCAGGCCGCGGGTGATCTTGCGGGTGACGAAGGTCTCGCCGCGCCGCTCGCTCTCGTGATTGAACAGGATGCCGTTGCAGGCGAAGATTCCGTAGGCCTCGCGGTAGTTCACGCACATCCAGTAGGCGAACATCTTGGACACGGCGTAGGGGCTGCGCGGGTAGAAGGGCGTGGTCTCCGACTGGATCGGCTCCTGCACCAGGCCGTAAAGTTCCGAGGTCGAGGCCTGGTAGAACTTTGTCTTCTTCTCCAGCCCCAGCAGGCGGATCGCCTCCAGCAGCCGCAGCGTGCCCAGCGCGTCGACGTCGGCGGTGTACTCCGGCGTCTCGAAGCTGACGGCCACGTGGCTCTGGGCGCCGAGGTTGTAGATTTCGTCCGGCTGCACCTCCTGGATGATGCGCACCAGGTTCGAGGTGTCGGTCAGATCGCCGAAATGCATCTGGAACCGCACGTCCGCATCGTGCAGGTCCTGATAGATGTGGTCCACGCGGTCGGTGTTGAACATCGACGACCGGCGCTTGATGCCGTGGACGCTGTAGCCTTTCTCAAGCAGGAATTCAGCAAGATACGAGCCGTCCTGGCCGGTGACCCCAGTGATCAGGGCGGTTTTTCTCATGTGGTCTCCAGTGTCGGCCCCGCGCGCCCTTTGGGGCGACGGCCTTCAAAATCAGCATGACGCGGCTCGATGACGCCGACGGGTGGTCCTATCGCAGGGCGCGTCTTTTGGACAAGGGGAGCTTTTGTGACGGTCGACCTCACGCTGTTACGCTTGTCGTATGCTCGCAGCGCGTTAGGTTGCGTGAAAGTTCATTGGGGGACGCCACATGTTTGATACCTTCACCGCCGGTCGCTCGGGTCTTCTGGACGCCGGAGGTTCCGACAACGGCTCGGTCGGGGGAGGTACGCGGTTCGTCGAGGGCGGCGGGTCTACGGCGAACTCGTTGTTCGGCGGGATCTCGAGCTATCAGCCGTGCGCCTGCTGCATGCGGTTCCACGGCGCGAACGCCACCGGTGACGGCGGCGGTCTCGGCGCGCTCCTGAACGGCGACGATCGCGGCGTCGTCGGCAGCACGAACAACAAGCCGTCCCTGTCGACCACCGACGCGGGCTCCCAGATCACCCGCACCAACAACAGCTGGGCCGCCGGCCTGGGCCAGGCGGCCACGGTCACCTTCGCCTTCCGTGTGTCCGCGCCGACCATGCCGACCGACACCACGGGCTTCAGCCAGTTCTCGGCGCAGCAGATCGCGGCGACCCTCCAGTCGCTGGCGGCGTGGTCCGACGTCGCCAACATCACCTTCACCCAGGTCACCGACCCGGGAAGCAACTATTCGAACAACGCCACCATCCTGTTCGGCAACTACTCGTCGGGCCAGGACGGCGCGGCCGCCTTCGCCTACCTGCCGGGCACGTCGCCGGGCTTCTCGGGCGCGAGCGCGGTCCAGGGGGATGTCTGGGTCAACAACTCGCTGTCCTACAACGCCGCTCCGGTGCTCTACGGCTACGGCACCCAGACCCTGCTGCACGAAATCGGCCACGCCATCGGCCTCAGCCACCCGGCGACCTACAACGCCAGCGCGGGGCAGAGCATCACCTATGGCGCCAACGCGATCTATTTCGAGGATTCGCGCCAGTACACGGTGATGAGCTATTTCCGTGAGCAGGAAACCGGCGCCGATTTCCGGCTGGGAGGGACGCAGCATTTCGCCTCGGCGCCGCTGATGGACGATATCGCCGCCGCCCAGCGCCTGTACGGCGCCAACACCACCACCCGGACCGGCGACAACACCTACGGCTTCAACTCCAACGCCGGCATGCCGTGGTTCTCGGCCACCACCTCGTCCAGCCCGCTGATCTTCTGCGTCTGGGACGCCGGCGGCACGGACACCTTCGACTTCTCGGGCTACACCGTCGCCCAGGTCATCGACCTGCGTCAGGGCGCCTTCTCGAGCGTGGGCGGCATGATCGGCAACGTCTCGATCGCCCTGGGCGCGGTGATCGAGAACGTCATCGGCGGCACCGGCGCGGACACCATTCGCGGCAACTCGGCCGACAACATCATTCGCGGCAACGGCGGCGCCGACGTGATCGACGGCGGTTTGGGCAGCGACACGGTCGTCTTCTCGGGCCCGCGGTCCAGCTACACCATCACCTGGAACGGTCGGGTCGGCACGGTGACGGCTACGGGCCAGGCCGCGGTGACGGTCACCAACGTCGAATTCCTTCAGTTCTCCGACATGACCATCGCGGCGGCGCCGACCGGCGGCCTGATCGTCGGCGGCGACGCCACCAATGAGACCATCTCGGGCACGGCCTTGGGCGACACCCTGGGCGGTCTGGGCGGCAATGACACCGTGAACGGCCTGGACGGCGACGACTATCTGGACGGCGGCTCGGGAGCCGACATCCTGAACGGCGGCGAAGGCTCCGATATCCTCATCGGCGGCCTGGGCAACGACACGCTGAACGGCGGCAACGGCATCGACACGGCGGACTATTCGGGCGCCCGGTCCGGGATCACGGTCAATCTGGCCACCGGACTCGCGACCGGCGGCGCCGGCGCCGATACGCTCTCCGGCGTCGAGAACGTGACCGGAACGGCCCAGGCCGACACCCTCACCGGCGACTCCAACGCGAACATCCTGCGCGGCGGGGGCGGCGCCGACACCATCTATGGCGGCGGCGGCGACGACCAGCTGTTCGCCGGCGCGCCGGGCGAGGGCGGCGGCGCGCCCGATATCGTGAAGGGTCAATCCACGGCGAACGCGACGATCGGGACCGCGGTGTCTCTCGCCGGCGGGTTCGACATTCGGAGCCGGGACGATGTCGCCAACTCGACGACCATTCCCCATGCGACGGTGGTCGCGACAGCCCATGGCGGCGTCGAGTACTACGCCTTCACGGTCAACGGCACGAATGTCGCGGTGACCTTCGATATCGACAACGCCAACTTCGATTCGACCCTGCGTCTGTTCGACGGCGCCGGCACCCCGCTGGCGAACAACGATGACGGCTCCGTCGTCGACGGCGCGGAAAGGGATGCGCAGCTGACCTACGTCTTCCCCGTGGGCGGCACCTACTACATCCAGGTCGGCCTGTGGCTGAGCAACAACGGCAACGGAACCTTCAACTCGGGGGCTCCCGTCGCGGGCAGCAGCTATACGCTGCATGTTTCCATCCCGAACCAGGAGGTCGTTCCCACCACGCTGGCGGGGTCCGAGCTCAACGGCGACGCGGGCGCGGACGTTCTGACCGGGGGAACCGGCAAGGACACGCTGAACGGCGGCGCGGACAACGACATCCTGAACGGCGGCGGCGAGAATGACACGCTGAACGGCGGAGACGGCGTCGACACCGCCGTGTTCTCGGGCGACCGCTCCGCCTATACGATCAGCACCAGCTCCGGCGTGACCACCATCACCGGGCCGGACGGCACGGACACCCTGACCAACGTCGAACGGCTGCAGTTCGCCAACGGCCTGTTCGACATCGCGGGCAACCCGATCACCACCGCCTCCATCGACGGGACGGCCAACGCCGACACCCTCGTCGGCACGGGGAACGCGGACGTGATCAACGGCCTGGGCGGGGACGACGTCATCACCGGCGGCGCCGGCAACGACACGATCGACGGCGGCCAGGGCAACGACACCGCCGTCTTCAGCGGCACGATGGCCCAGTCGACCGTCGTGACCAACGGCGCGACGACCACGGTGACCGGCCCCGACGGCACGGACACCCTGACCACTGTCGAATACCTGCGCTTCTCGGACGGCACCCTGATCGTGGGCGCCGGCGGCGGCCAGCTGTTCACGGGCACGGCAAACGCCGACACCCTGACCGGCACCGCCTTCAACGACCAGATCAACGCCGGCGACGTCTACGACACCGTCAACGGCGGCGCGGGCAATGACGTCGTGGACGGCGGCATCGGCACCGACACCGCCGTGTTCTCGGGCAATCGCTCGGCCTACACCCTCAGCACGACCGCGGGCGTGACCACGGTGACCGGACCGGACGGCACGGACACCCTGACGGGGATCGAACGGCTGCGCTTCGCCGACGGCCTGTACGACACGGCCGGCGCGCCGATCGTCAACACGATCACCGGCACGCCGAACGCCGACACCCTCGTCGGCACCGCTGAGGTCGATTCGATCGACGGCGGCTCCGGCAATGACGTGATCACCGGCGGCCTGGGCAATGACACCATCACCGGCGGCCAGGGCGTGGATACGGCGGTCTTCGCCGGTCTGTCCTCCGCCTATACGGTCTCGACCAACGCCGGCGTGACCACGGTCACCGGGCCGGACGGCACGGACACCCTGACGGGCGTCGAACGGCTGCGCTTCGACGACATCGTGCTGATCGTCGGCGCGGGCGGCGGCCAGTATTTCGCGGGCTCCGCCGGCGCCGACACCATCACCGGCACCGCCTTCAACGACTGGATCGAAGCCGGCGCGGGCGACGACGTCATCTCGGCGGGCGATGGTTCCGATGTCATCTACGCGGACCGGGACGCCGCCGGCGCGATCTTCGCGGGCAATGACGTCGTCAACGGCGGCGCGGGCGTCGACTGGCTGTACGGCGATGGCGGCGACGACAGCCTGAACGGCGGCGCCGACAACGACTACCTCTACGGCGGCGACGGCGACGACGTCCTGATCGGCGGCGCCGGGGCTGATTTCGGCCAGGGCGGGAACGGTATCGACACCCTCGACTATTCCGGCACCCCCTTTGCTGCAGGCCCGATCACGGTCAACTTCTCCACGGTGCCCAGCGGGGCGCAGGCCGGCCTGATGATCGCGACCGGCAGCGGCGGCGACGCCCAGGGCGATAATTTCCAGTCCATCGAGCGGCTCATCCTCACCGAGTTCGATGACACGGTGTTCGCGTCCAACATCCTGACGACCGCGGGCGTTATCGTCTTCGGCAGGGGCGGCGCCGACAACCTCTGGGGCAGCCAGAACACCGACTACTTCGACGGCGGATCGGGCAACGACAATCTGCGCGGCCTTGACGGTGACGACACCCTTGTCGGCGGCGGAGGCAACGACCTGCTGGACGGCGGAAACGGCATCGACACGGCGGACTATTCCGGCGCGGCGGCGGGTGTCACGGCCCAGCTGAACACGGGCCAGGCGTCCAACGACGGCGACGGCGGCGCAGACACCTTCACCTCGATCGAGAACCTGACCGGTTCGGCCTTCAACGACGTGCTGCTGGGCGACGGGGGAAGCAACGTCCTGCGCGGCGGAGCCGGCTATGACGTGCTGATCGGCCTGGCCGGGAATGACGTCATCC
>NZ_JAHFPF010000202.1:0-2708 GCF_023259385.1 Brevundimonas sp.
CGTCCGCACGCTTGCCGCTGATAGCGGCTAAACCGAGGCGCGGCAAACCCGCCGGACGCGGAAACGACGGTGGCGGCGAACGGTCCGAACGACTAGGTTCCGGCCCATGACCGTTCATCAGCCGATCCGACCGGCGGACAAGCGTCCCCTGACCGTGCGCCTCGCCACCCCGCGGGGGTTCTGCGCGGGCGTGGACCGGGCCATCCAGATCGTCGAACGCGCCATCGAGAAGTACGGCGCCCCGGTCTATGTGCGGCATGAGATCGTGCACAACCGCCACGTCGTCGAGCGGCTGCGCGCCATGGGCGCCGTCTTCGTCAAGGAACTGGACGACTGCCCCGACGACCGTCCGGTGGTCTTCTCCGCCCACGGCGTGCCCAAGTCGGTGCCCGCCACCGCCCGCTCGCGCGAGATGCTGTTCCTGGACGCCACCTGCCCGCTGGTCTCCAAGGTCCATGTCGAGGCCGAGCGCCATCATGCGAACGGCAAGCACATCATCCTGATCGGCCACGCCGGACACCCTGAGGTCGTCGGCACCATGGGCCAGCTTCCGGCCGGGGCTATCAGCCTGGTCGAGACGGTCGAGGACGCCGAGACCTTCCAGCGTCCGGGCGACGCCCCCCTGGCCTATGCGACCCAGACCACCCTGTCGGTGGATGACACCGCCGAGATCCTGGCGGCGCTGAAGCGGCGCTTCCCGGAGCTGCCGGACCCCCACAAGGAAGACATCTGCTACGCCACCACCAACCGTCAGGAGGCCGTGAAGCGGCTGGGCGACGGCTGCGACCTGGTGCTGGTGGTGGGGTCCAAGAATTCGTCCAACTCGGTCCGGCTGGTCGAGGTGGCGATCAAGGCCGGCGCCCGCGACGCCCGGCTGGTGGATGACGCCAGCCACGTCGACTGGACCTGGCTGGACGGGGTGTCGACCCTGGGCATCACCGCCGGGGCCTCGGCGCCCGAACGGCTGATCGAGGATCTGGTGCAGGCCGTCCGCGACCGCTTCGACGCCGATGTGGTCGAGGACGACGGCGAGCGCGAGACCGTCACCTTCAAGCTGCCGCGTGTCCTGACCGCCTGACGCAGGCCGTCATCCTGGGTTCGCACGGCTGTGCTTCGGTGCGGCATCAACCGGGAGCCGACCATGGACGCTGACCGCCGCCGCCTTCTGCTCGCCGCCGGCGGCGGAGCCCTGATGATTCCGGCCATCGCCAGGGCCATGGGCATCGACGCCGACGTCCGCGCCGGCGACATCACCGACGTCGCCCATGTGGTCATCCTGATGCAGGAGAACCGGTCGTTCGATCATTATTTCGGCGCCCTGCGCGGCGTTCGCGGCTTCGGCGACCGCTTCCCCATCCCGCTGCCGGACACCGCCGACCGCAAGGGCGGGACCTGCTGGGTTCAGGCCAATCCGGGCAAGCCCGGCCGGCCGTCCCTGGTCTCTCCCTTCCCGCTGAACACGGCCGAGGACTTCCGGCTCATGCGGGTCGAGGGCACGCCCCACAGCTGGCCCGACGCCCAGGCCGCCTGGGATGAGGGCCGCATGGCCGCCTGGCCGACCGCCAAGACCGAACATTCCATGGGCTATTTCCGCCAGGAGGACATTCCCTACCAGTACGCCCTGGCCGAGGCCTTCACGGTTTGCGACGCCTACCACTGCTCGATCCAGACCGGCACCAACTCCAACCGGCTGTTCCTCTGGAGCGGGACCAACGATCCGGCCGGGACGCGGGGCGGGCCCTCCATCTCCAATTCGCATGACGCCCTGGCGACGGACGGCGGTCACCCCGACGGCTACCGCTGGACCACCTATCCCGAGCGGCTGCTGGCCGCGGGGGTGAGCTGGCGCATCTATCAGGACATGGCGGACAACTTCACCGACAACCCCACCGCCGGGTTCCAGTCCTTCCGCGACAGCCACGCGGGCGCGCCCGGCGCCGACCCCCGCCTCGCCGCGCTGGCCCTCAGCACCCGACATCTGGACGGCCTGCGCGAAGACGTCCTCGCCGGCGCCCTGCCGCAGGTCTCGTGGATCGTCGCCCCGGCCGCGGATTCCGAGCACCCGGGGCCATCCAGCCCGGCCCAGGGCGCCGACTACACCGCCCGGGTCATCGAGGCCCTGACCGCCGATCCGACGGTTTGGGCCCGCACCGCCCTGTTCGTCACCTTCGACGAGAACGACGGCTTCTTCGACCACGTTCCCCCGCCGGCGCCCCCGGCGCTGGACGGCGGCGCGGCCTCGCCCGCCATGGGCGGCTCCACGGTCGATACGGCCGGCGAATATCATCTGGCGACCACGCCGAGCGAAGCCCGCGCCGAACGCCCGGAGTTCGTCGGCCGGCCCTACGGCCTGGGCCCCCGCGTGCCGATGTACGTCATCTCGCCCTGGAGCCGGGGCGGCTGGGTCAATTCCCAGGTCTTCGACCACACCTCGGTGATCCGCTTCCTCGAGAGCCGCTTCGGCGTGATGGAGCCCAACATCTCCGCCTGGCGGCGCGCGGTCTGCGGCGACCTGACCGGCGCCTTCGATTTCCACACGCCCAACGCCGTATTCCCCACGGCCCTGCCGCCGACCGGCGAAACGGCGGCCCGCGCGGCCGCCCTGCCCGGGCAGACCACGCCGACGACCCCCGCCCGGCCGGAACTCCCGGTCCAGGCCGCCGGCTTCCGCCCCTCCCGCGCCCTCCCGTACGTCCTCGGCGTTGACG
>NZ_JAHFPF010000202.1:2718-6620 GCF_023259385.1 Brevundimonas sp.
GCGAGAACGGGGCCGTCGCCCTGACCTTCCGCAATCACGGCGGCGTCGGCGCGGTCTTCCATGTCTACGACCGCCTGCGCCTCGACCGCACGCCCCGCCGCTACACCGTCGGCCCCGGCGGCGCCCTGCGCGACGTCTGGGAGCCGGGCGCGTATGATCTGTGGATCCTCGGACCCAACGGCTTCCACCGCCATCTGATCGGCGACGCCGCCGGCGGCGAGCTTCGCCTGTCCCTGGCCCAACATCCGGATCGCCGGGAGCTGGTCCTGACCATCTCCAATCCCGGCGATGTCGCGCAGGCGTTTGAGATCATGGACGCCTATCGTCCCGATGCGCCGCCCTGGCTCGGCGAGATCGCGGCGGGCTCGACGGTCAGCCGGCCCCGGCTCGTCGCTCCGAGCAAGGGCTGGTACGACCTCTCCCTGCGCCGCCCCGGCGGCGGCGGTTACTTCCGCAGGCTGGCCGGCCGGCTCGAGACGGGCGCGGATTCGGTCAGTGATCCTCTCATGGGCGGCCCGGCGATCATGGATCAGGCCTGACCGGTCCGCGCAGGCTTGCGCAAGCGGAGCCTTTGCCGTTCGGTGGCGTTAACTGCGACCGGGAAAAGGGACTTCTCCATGCGCCTGACAGCCGCCTGCACCACCGCCGTCTCCGTTCTGGCCCTCGCCGTCGCGGCCTGTTCACCCGAAGCCGAGCAGCCGCCGGCCCCCATCCCGCCGTCGCCCGCGCCGACCACCCCGGCCGCGCCGCCGGTCAGCTACGCCTGCGAAAGCGGCCAGTCGATCACCGTCGCCTATCCGGACGATTCGACCGCCCAGCTGGCCTACAAGGGCCAGGCCTACGCCCTGCGCATCTCCCAGTCGGCCTCGGGCGCGCGCTACGTCGGCTCGGGCGTCGAATGGTGGACCGCCACCCGCGACGGCGCCGAGAGCGCCACTCTCAGCCGTCTGGGGCCAAATGAGGAAGTCGGCACGGCGGTGCTGGAGCGTTGCAGCCGTCCGTCCCCCGGCCCGGTCGTCGCGCCCGGTCCGGTTCCGACGCCCCAGCCGGCGCCCGGCGGCGTCCTGCCCGCCGCCGCGCCATGCCGCGGTCCCCAGCTGAAGCTGTCCAACGAGGGCGGCGACGCCGGAGCGGGCAACCGGGTTTCCAACATCGGCGTCCAGAACATCGGAACCACGGCCTGCAGCCTGACCGGCTATCCCGGCGTGGTCCTGCAGGATCGCCAGGGCCGCAACCTGACCGCCATCCGCAGCGAGCAGAGCCCCGGCAGCTACTTCACCCAGGGCCAGGCGCCGTCGCCTGTGCTGCTGGCCCCGCAGGCCAAGGCCGCCTTCGAGATCGCCTGGAACGTCATGCCGAACGAGGCCGAGGGCCAGACCACCTGCCCCAATGTGACGCGCCTCCGGGTGACCGCGCCGGGCGACACCGCGGCGGTTTCGATGGACATGGCGTTCAGCCCCTGCAGCAACCGCGTGCGGGTCAGCCCGATCCGTCCGCTGACTCCCACGGGAACGCCGGCGCCCGAGCCCACGGTTTAGGGGGTTCAAACCGTCACGGATTCGGCGTAGCGGAGCGCGCATGACAGCGACCTTCTACGACCGCGTCTCCGCGGAACTCGCCGACATCGACGCCCAGGGGCTGACCAAGCCCGAACGCGTGATCGCCTCCCGTCAGGGACCCGTCATCAAGGTGGGCGGGCGTGATGTCCTGAACTTCTGCGCCAACAACTACCTCGGCCTCGCCGGCGACGAGCGGGTGACCCAGGCGGGCATCAGGGCGCAGGAAAAGTGGGGGGCGGGCACCGCCTCGGTCCGCTTCATCTGCGGTACGCTGGAGATCCACAAGGAGCTGGAGCGGGCCATCGCCGACTACCTCGGCTTTGAAGACACCATCCTGTTCGCCGCCGCCTTCGACGCCAACGGGGGCATCTTCGAGCCCCTGTTCGGCGCCGACGACGCCATCATCTCCGACAGCCTGAACCACGCCTCGATCATCGACGGCGTGCGCCTTTGCAAGGCCAAGCGCTACCGCTTCGCCACTTCGGACATGGCCGATCTGGAGGCCCAGCTGAAGCAGGCCCGGGCCGACGGCGCCAAAGAGATCATCATCGCCACCGACGGCGCCTTCTCGATGGACGGCTATATCGCGAAGCTGAAGGACATCCGGGCGCTGGCGGACCAGTACAACGCCCTGATCATGGTCGACGACTGCCACGCCACCGGCTTCCTCGGCCCGCAGGGGCGCGGCTCCTACGCCTGGAACGGGGTCGAGGTCGACTTCGTCACCGGCACCTTCGGCAAGGCGCTGGGCGGCGCCATGGGCGGCTTCATCTGTGCGAAGTCCAACGTCGTGGCCCTGCTGAAACAGCGCGCCCGGCCCTACCTGTTCTCCAATGCGCTCAGCCCCGCCGTCTGCGGCTCGTCGCTGGAAGCCATCCGCATCGCCGCCGGCGAAGAAGGCGACACGCTGCGCGAACAGCTGTTCGCCAACGCCGCCCGCTATCGCAAGGCGATGACCGAGGCGGGCTTCACCCTGCAGCCGGGCGAGCATCCGATCATCCCGGTCATGCTGGGCGACGCCAAGCTGGCCCAGGACATGGCCGCCCGCCTGCTGGAGCTGGGCGTCTACGTCATCGGTTTCAGCTTCCCGGTGGTGCCGCGCGGCCAGGCTCGCATCCGCACCCAGATGTCGGCGGCGCACACCTTCGAACAGATTGATCAAGTGGTCGCGGCGTTCACGACGGCCGGCAAGGAATTGGGAGTTATCGCATGACCGACACCATGAAGGCCCTGGCCAAGACCCGTCCCGAAGTCGGCCTTGAGCTGATCGACGCCCCGATCCCGGTCGCCGGCGACGAGGATGTGCTGATCAAGGTCAAGCGCACCGCCGTCTGCGGCACCGACATCCACATCTGGAACTGGGACGAGTGGTCCCAGAAGAACGTGCCGGTCCCGATGATCACCGGCCACGAGTTCGCCGGCGAGATCGTCGCCATCGGCAAGGACGTGGATCGCCGCCTCAAGATCGGCCAGCGTGTCTCGGCCGAGGGCCACGTCATCGACCTGAACTCCGAAGCGGCCCGCGCGGGCCACTTCCACCTGGACCCCGACACCCGCGGCATCGGCGTCAACCGTCAGGGCGCCTTCGCCGAATACGTCGTGGCCCCGGCCTTCAACGTCATCGAGCTGCCGGACGACGTGCCCTATGAGATCGGCTCGATCCTGGATCCGTTCGGCAACGCCGTGCACACGGCGCAGCAGTTCGACCTGCTGGGTGAGGACGTGCTGGTCACCGGCGCCGGTCCCATCGGCATGATGGCCGCGGCCGTCGCCCGCCACGCCGGCGCGCGCACCGTGGTCCTGACCGACATCAACGACTTCCGCCTGGACCTGGCCCAGAAGGTCGCCCCCGGGGTCCGCACGGTGAACACCACCAAGGAAGACCTGAAGGACGTCATGCACGAGCTGGGCCTGAAGGTCGGCTTCGATGTGGCGCTGGAGATGTCGGGCTCGCCCATCGCCTTCAAGCAGTGCGTCGACACCCTGATCATGGGCGGCGGCATGGCTCTGCTGGGCATTCCGTCCAAGCCGATGGAGACCGACTGGGGCCAGATCATCCTCAAGGCCCTGACCATCAAGGGGGTCTACGGCCGCGAGATGTTCACCACCTGGCGCAAGATGCTGGGCCTGCTCAAGGCCGGGCTCGACCTCCAGCCCCTGATCACCCACCAGATGTCGTACGAGAACTACCGCGAGGGCTTCGAGGCCATGCGGTCCGGCCAGTCCGGCAAGGTGGTGCTCAACTGGGACAAGGCGGCCTAGGCCGGATCCATGTCCGCGCCCGGCGCCATAACCGCCTTTCTCGAAGGCGAAGGTCCCGATGCGCGGGGCCGCACCCTGTTC
>NZ_JAHFPF010000359.1 GCF_023259385.1 Brevundimonas sp.
GGAGCGCGAAGGCCGTTTCGACTGGATCGCCCTGTGGAACCAGGTGCGCGGGACCAAGTGGGGCCTGATCGTGGACATGCGCGGCTCGGACCTGTCGGGCAAGCTGCGCCGTGTGAAACGGGCGGTGCGCGACAAGACCGCTCAGCCCGGCCTGCACGCGGTCCAGGCGGCGGCCGCGGTGCTGAAGCTGGAGCCGCATGAGGTTCCGGCCCCCCGCCTCCATGTCTCGGATCAGACGCGCGCCCAGGTCGAGGCCCTGATCCCCGCATCCGGCGGCGCCAATTCTGAAAAGGATCGGCCCATCCTGGCGATCGGCCCCGGCGTTGAATGGATGGGCCGCCGCTGGCCCGCCGAACGCTACGCCAAGGTGGCGACCAAGCTGCTGGCCGACGACGGCCCCCTGGCGGGCGGCCGGCTGATGCTCGTCGGCGAGGAGATCGACCGCGAGGCGGCCCGCACCATCCGCTACGCCGTGCCCCGCGCCCGCGTCATCGAACTCCAGGGCAAACTCACCCGGCTCCAGACCGTCGCCGCCCTGTCGAAGGCCAGCCTCTACGTCGGCGCGGACTCGATCTGGACCCATCTGGCCGTCGCCTCGGGCGTCCCCGTCGTGGCCGCCTTCGGCCCCTCCGACGAGGCGACGCGCGGCCCCTGGAACGGCGTCGCCGTGCGCGGCCCCCGCAGCTTCGAGGAGTTCAAGGCGCTGGATCCCCGGCTGAACCAGGCGATCCAGCACATGATGGACCTGCCGTGGGAACGGGTGCTGAAGGCGTCGGTTCGGCTGTTGAAGGAACGGGGCTGACGACAATCTCCCTCCCCGTCCGGGGAGGGAGAGGTTTAGCCGTTTCGCGACCCGTGCCGCATCCGCTAGAAGCTCGCATAGCCAGCCTCAGGAGCCGCCCCCATGACCCAGACCTATGACCTGATCGTCCGTGGCGGCGAGGTGGCCAATCACGCGGGGCGCGGCCGGGCCGACGTCGGGGTGATCGACGGCAAGATCGCCTTCATCGGCGACCTGTCCCAGGCCTCGGCCGGCGAGACCTTCGACGCCACGGGCCTGACGGTCCTGCCCGGCGTCATCGACACCCAGGTCCATTTCCGCGAACCCGGCCTGGAGTGGAAGGAAGACCTGGAGACCGGGTCACGCGCCGCCGCCCTGGGCGGGGTCGTCGCCGTGTTCGAGATGCCGAACACCAATCCCAACACCACCGACCCGGACACCATGGCCGACAAGCTGGCAAGGGCGAAGGACCGGATGTGGACCGACCACGCCTTCTATGTCGGCGGCACCCACGAGAACGCCGACTATCTGGGCGAGTTGGAGCGGCTGCCCGGCTGCTGCGGGGTCAAGGTCTTCATGGGCGCCTCGACCGGCGACCTGCTGATCGCCGACGACGAGGGGGTGCGCAAGGTCCTGTCGAACGTGCGCCGCCGCGCCACCTTCCATTCCGAGGACGAATACCGGCTGGTCGAGCGGCGCGGCCTGGCCCGCACCGGCGACTGGACCAGCCACCCCGAGGTCCGCGACGCCGAAAGCGCCATCCGCTCGACCCGTCGCCTGGTCGGCCTGGCCCAGGAGACCGGCGCGCGCATCCACGTCCTGCACGTCACGACCAAGGACGAGATGGAGTTCCTGCGCTTCCACAAGGATGTCGCCACCGTCGAGATCACGCCGCAACACCTGACCCTGGCCGCCCCCGAAGCCTATGAACGGCTGGGCGCCTATGCCCAGATGAACCCGCCGATCCGGTCGCAGGAGCATGTGGACGCCCTGTGGCTGTGGGGCATGCAGCAGGGCGTCGCCGACGTCCTGGGGTCCGACCACGCGCCGCATACAAAGGAAGAGAAGGCCAAACCCTATCCGGCCTCACCGTCCGGCATGCCGGGGGTCCAGACGCTTGTGCCCCTGATGCTGACCCATGTGGCCCAGGGCCGGCTCAGCCTGGAACGGTTCATCGACCTGACCTCGGCCGGCGCCCAGCGAGTGTTCGGCACGGCCAACAAGGGCCGGATGGCCGTCAG
>NZ_JAHFPF010000203.1 GCF_023259385.1 Brevundimonas sp.
CCCGGCTCAGCGCCGGGCGATGGTCAGGCTGTAGCCACCGGTCTCGTCACGACGCGCCATGGCGCGAGGCTGGAAGGGCCGGATGATGTAGATCGCACCCTTCTCCGCGGTGACCGTCGCCGTCGCGCCGGCGGTCTCTCCGGCATGGACGGCGGCGCCGCTGGTGTCCGCCGCGTCGATGACGTTGATGTAGAGGTTGGTGTTCGAGGGCGCGAAGGTCGCCGTCAGGGTTTGCCCCGCCGCCACCGGGACGGCCCAGACGGTGGACTTGTAACCCTTGACCTCGCCCCTGACCGTGGTCGAACCCTCGCGCGGAAGCTCTACCACCGACAGGGTTTCATCGGGCGACAGGATGGCCTGCAGCGCCGCGGCGTCGACAGTCGGCAACGGCGCGGGCGCAGCCGCGGCGGGTTCGGCGGGCGCGGCCGGAGCTTCGGCCGGCGGCGAACAGGCGGCGACCAGGGAGAAGACGGCAAGCGAAACGGCGACGGCGGACAGCTTCGACATTCTGGGCTCCTGAAGATGGCTGCGACCCCGAGGCTGAACGCGCCGGCGCCGTGATGGATCAAACGCCGGCCTTCTCGCGCTCTTCTTCCTCTTCCTCGAGGGCTTCGGCCGCTTCCTCGTTGAGAGCCTGCCCCTCGCGACGGGGCTTGATGTAGGGCTCCGGCTTGGTGGTGCGGATGTTGCCCCGCATCAGCGACCGCCCGCCCTGAATGCCCTCGACCATCTGGATGGACAGGCGTTCCTCGTCGCGGCGGCGGACGTCCTCGATGGTCTCCCCGGCCTGTTCGTGGGTGAAGCCCAGGTCGATCAGCACCTGATAGCCGAACACCAGGGCGCTCTCGAAGGTTTCGCGCAGCTGATACTCGACCCCGGCCTGGACCAGGCGGATGGCGTGGCCCCGGTCGTAGGCGCGGACGAACAGCTTGGTCAGCGGGAACTCGGCCTTGACCAGTTCGACGATCTTGTCCGCGTCCGCCTGCTTGTCGACGCAGACCAGGATGGTCTCGGCGTTGGCGGCGCCCGAGGCGCGCAGCACGTCCAGCCGGGTCCCGTCGCCGTAGTAGACCTTGAAGCCGAAATTGCCGGCGGCCTGGATCATCTCCGCGTCCAGATCGATGATGGAGACGTCCACGTCGCGGGCCAGCAGAGGCTGGGAAACCACCTGGGCGAAGCGGCCGAAACCGATGATCAGCACCCGCTCGCGCAGGTTCTTGGCCTTGTCGACGCCGTCCGCATCCTCGGGGTTCAGGGTCGAGGCGGGCATCAGGCGGCCGACCAGCAGGGTGGTCAGCGGCGTCAGCACCATCGACAGGATGACCACGGCGGTGGCGATGCCCGAGATGCGTGCGTCGAAGACCCCGGTGGTCAGGGCGGCGGCGTACAGGACGAAGGCGAACTCCCCGCCCTGGGCGAACAGGACGGCGCGTTCCACGGCCTCGCGCTCACTGGCCTTGAAGATGCGGGCGACGCCGTAGATGGCCACGGCCTTCACGGCCATGAAGGCGATGACGCCCCCGACCACGACCTGCCAGTCGGCCAGCACCACGCCGAGGTCCAGCGACATGCCGACGCTGAGGAAGAACAGGCCCAGCAGGATGGCGCGGAAGGGCTCCACGTCCGCCTCCAGCTGGTGCCGGAAGGTGGACTCCGACATCAGCACGCCGGCGAGGAAGGCGCCCATGGCCATCGACAGGCCGCCCAGGTCCATCAGCCAGGCGGCGCCCACGACGACCAGCAGGGCCGCGGCGGTCATCACTTCGCGGCCGCCATAGCGGGCCAGGAGGCGGAAGATTGGATTGATCAGGAATTTGCCGGCCAGGAAGACGATGGCCACCGCGCCGATCGCGAGGCCGACCGTGCGCCACAGGGGCGGCGCCGCCTCGCCCGCCAGTCCCATGACCGAGGCCATGACGGCGACCACGGCCAGCAACGGCACGATGGCGAGGTCTTCCAGCAGCAGGATGGAGACGGCGCGCTGGCCCGAGGGCGCGGACATCTCCCCACGCTCATCCAGCATCTGCATGATCACGGCGGTGGAGCTGAGCACGAAGCCCATGGCCGCGACGAAGGCCACCGGAACCGACAGGCCGGCGGCCATGCCGGTGAAGGTCAGCAGTAGGCCGGCGCCCAGCACCTGGGCCGCGCCGAGGCCGAAGATGTCCTTGCGCAGGCTCCACAACCGGCTGGGCCGCATCTCCAGTCCGATGATGAACAGGAAGATGACCACCCCGAACTCGGCGACGTGAAGGATGACCTCCGGTTCGGTGAACAGGCCGACGCCGAACGGGCCGATCGCCAGGCCGGCGGCCAGGTAGCCGAGCACCGAGCCCAGTTGCAGCCTGCGGAACAGCGGCACGGCGACGACGCCCGCCGCCAGCAGCGCCGCCACATGGCCCAGCTCGAGTCCACCGGTCGCATCGGCCATCGTCATCCCCTCGTCAGTCGAGGCTCCATAGTGGGGCGCGACGGCGTGAATCGCCACCCCGCGCCGTCAGACTTCGTCAGGTCCGCCCGCCACAGTTTGGCCCGAGGCTGAACTCCCTGATGCCCGTCAGAGCCAAAGGGAGATGCGTGATGACCCACAGCCCGCTGAAGTCCGCCACCGTCGTGGCGATGAGCGCCCTCATGATCATGGGCGCCGCGCCGCCGCCTCCCGCGGGCGCGCCGCAAAGGCGGCTGGCGCGAGACGGCGAAGTCTCGGTCGCGGCCTGCCGTGAGGTCGGGATCACCCTGCAGCGGGAGGTCGCTCAGAGCGATGTCGTCGTCACGGGTACGCGGATGAGGCGCACTGGACCGCAATCCTCAATGCCCATGCCGCCTCCGCCACCTCCTCCGCCCACGCCCCCGCCGGTCGCGCCCTCACCGATTCCGCGCCTTGAGGCGCGGGCCGCCACCACCCAGTACGCCGTCGCTCCTCCGGTGATGCACCCCTCGGTCGCCCCCCGGCCGACGCCGGATACAGAGCGCTATCCGGACGCCACGCCCAATCCGGTGCGCCGCGTCGCCGACGAACCGGTGTCCACCTTCTCGATCGACGTGGACACGGCCAGCTATTCCAACGTCCGGCGCTTCATCGACGAGGGTCGCGCGCCGCCCGCCGACGCCGTGCGGGTCGAGGAGCTGATCAACTATTTCGACTACGGGTACGACCGTCCGACCTCGGCCAGTCAGCCGTTCGCGATCACCACCGTCGTCGCCGCCGCGCCGTGGTCGCCGGGCCGCCAGATCGTCCACGTCGGCCTGCAGGGCTATGAACTGCCCGCGGCCCAGCGGCGGCCCCTGAACCTGACCTTCATGGTCGATGTCTCGGGCTCGATGCACTCGCCGGACAAGCTGGCGCTGGCGCAGCGGTCCATGAACCTGATCATCGACCGCCTGCGGCCCCAGGACCGGGTGGCGGTGACCTACTACGCCTCCGACGTCGGCACCGCCGTCGGCCCGACGCCGGGCGACCAGAAGCTGAAGCTGCGCTGCGCCGTGGCGGCCCTGAACGCCGGCGGTTCGACCGCCGGAGCCCAGGGCATGGTCAACGCCTATCAGCAGGCCGAGGCCGCGTTCGGGGCCGACAAGGTCAACCGCATCCTGATGTTCACCGACGGCGACTTCAACGTCGGCGTGACCGAGAACCAGCGGCTGGAGGACTACGTCGCCGCCAAGCGCGCGACCGGGATCTACCTGTCCGTCTACGGCTTCGGGCGCGGCAACTACCAGGACGCCCGCATGCAGACGATCGCCCAGGCCGGCAACGGGACGGCGGCCTATGTCGACGACCTGAACGAGGCACGCCGCCTGTTCGGGCCGATGTTCGACCGCGGCGCCTTCCCCATCGCCGACGATGTGAAGATCCAGGTCGAGTTCAATCCGGCGCGGGTCAGCGAATACCGGCTGATCGGCTATGAGACCCGGATGTTGAACGAGGAAGACTTCAACAACGACCGCGTCGATGCGGGCGAGGTCGGCTCCGGCGCCTCGGTGACCGCCCTGTACGAAATCACGCCCGTCGGCGGACCGAGCCAGATCCCCGAGCGGCGCTACGACCAGAACCGCATCGGCGTCGGCGGCGGCGATCCGAATGGGGAGATCGGCTTCGTCCAGGTCCGCTACAAGCTGCCGGGCGAGGCGGACTCGCGCCTGATCCAGCGCGTGGTGTCCAACAGCGGCCAGCCGGCCCGCTCGACCCAGCCGCCGGAAAGCACGCGCTGGGCGCTGGCGGTCGCGGCCTTCGGTCAACGCCTGCGCGGCGATCCTTGGATGCCCGCCGACTACGGCTGGGATCAGATCCTGGAGCAGGCGCAGGGCGCGCGCGGCGATGACCCATACGGCGACCGGGCCGAGTTCGTGCAGCTGGTCCGGGCCGCGCAGGGCCTGCCCGCCCGAACGGTTCCGTAGCCGGTTTCCGCCATCCTGCCATGGCGTGGCGGCAGACTTCGGCTAGGCTGACCCGGTGACCGAAACCATCAGCCTGAAGACCGCCCGCCGCATCGCCCTGGCCGCCCAGGGTTTCGGCCGGACCCGCCCCGCGGCGCCCGGCCGGAGCCATGTCCGCGACCTCGTCCGCAAGCTGGGCGTGGTGCAGATCGACAGCGTCAATGTGGTGGCGCGCACCCACTACCTGCCCGCCTTCTCGCGGCTGGGCGACTATCCGCGAGAAGCACTGGAGGCCGAGGCCTGGGGCGCGCGGCGCAGCCTGTTCGAATACTGGGGCCACGAAGCCTCGCTGATGCCGATGGAGCTTCAACCCCTGTTCCGCTGGCGTATGGCGCGGGCGCGCGACGGGGCGATGTGGACCGGCCTGGCGCGGTTCGGACGCGAAAAGCGGGACTACATCGACGGCGTTCTGGCCGAGATCGAACGGCGCGGCCCGGTGACCGGCGGCGACTTCGCGCAAGGGCCGCGCGGCCAGCCCGGCTGGTGGTCGTGGTCGGACGGCAAGCGCGCTCTCGAGTGGCTGTTCTGGGCCGGGCTGATCACGACCAAGACCCGGCGCGGCTTCGAGCGGGTCTATGACCTGACCGAGCGCGCCCTGCCCGACCGCATCCTCGACCTGCCGACCCCCGACGAACCGGACGCCCAGCGCGAGATGGTCCGCATCGCCGCGCGGGCGCTCGGCGTCGCGACCGAGGCAGACCTGCGCGACTGGTTCCGAATGCCCGTGGCCGAGACGAAGGCGCGGATCGCGGAACTGGTCGAGGCGGGGGAACTGACGCCGGTGACGGTGAAGGGCTGGCGTCACGCCGCCTATCTGGCGCCGGGCGCCCGAACCCCGAGGAAGGTCGAGGGCGTCGCCCTGCTGTCGCCGTTCGACAACCTGATCTGGGCGCGCGACCGGACCGAGCGGCTGTTCGGCGTGCGGGTGCGGCTGGAGATCTACACCCCCGCCCACAAGCGCGAGCACGGCTACTACGTCCTGCCCTTCCTGGAGGACGAGGCCATCACGGCGCGCGTCGACCTGAAGGCGGACCGCAAGGCCGGTCAACTGCTGGTGCAGGCCGCCTGGCGTGAACGGGACGCCACGCCCGACACCGCCGTGCGGCTGGCGGACGAGCTGAAGCGGATGGCCGGCTGGCTGGGGCTGGGGGGCGTCCACGTCGTCGGCAAGGGCGATCTGGCGGAGGCCCTGGCCGGCGCGCTTTGAAAAGTCCGGGGCGGCGCCTCTTGATTAAGTGGACACGACTGTCCACTTACGCGCCATCATGGATCGCCCGCTGAGGAAAGACGCCGCCGAACGCCGCAAGGCGCTGCTGGACGCCGCCCGCGCCGTCTTCGCGGAAGAGGGCATCGACGCGCCGCTGGACCGCATCGCCGAACGGGCGGGCGTCGGCCGCGCGACCCTGTACCGGAACTTCCCCGGCCGGACCGAGATCGCGCTGGCGGTGCTGCTGGACGACATGGCCGAACTGGGCGAGCGGTTCGCGGACCGCGACGCGCCGGACGCCTTCCTGGACTTCCTCGCCGCCCTGTCCGACCGGATGGTCCGCAACGCGGCCCTGGGCGGGGTCGTGCGGTCGCCGCCGTCGCCCGAACTCCTGACCCCGCTGCGCGCCGCGATGATCGAAGCGGCCGCCGCGCCGCTGAAGGTTTCGCAGGCCGCGGGCGTGGTCCGGTCCGACCTGACCCTGAAGGATATCCGCGTCCTCGCGGCCATGCTGGGCGGCGGATTGCACAATGCGACGGTGCGTGAACGGAACGGCATCGCTCGCCGAACGCTGGAGCTTGTGCTGGACGCTGTGAAGGCGCGCCTCGGGGAGGAGGCATGAGCCGTCGGAACTTCCACCTGCCGTGGGCCGAGTATCTCGAGACCCTGAAGCCGCACGAGCGGCCGATGCTGCCCGGCTCGCCCGCGACGCCGGACCACACGGCCCCGTGGCGGCTGGCCTATGCCGGCACCGGTGTGCTGATCACGGCCACGGGCAGCATCGGCAACGCCATTGTCACGGCCAACACGCCGCAACTGGCGGGCGCCCTTGGCGTGTCGTTGGTCGAGGCGGCCTGGCTGCCGGTCGTGTTCGTCATGACCAACGCCTGCATGAACCTGCTGCTGATCAAGTTCCGGATGCAATACGGGCTGCGGCTGTT
>NZ_JAHFPF010000360.1:0-405 GCF_023259385.1 Brevundimonas sp.
ACATCGAACGACTCGAAGTTTCCGGCTTCCGATGCTTCGGACAAAACCCTGTCCCGATCCTTCTCGATGAAGGATTGACCGCCTTCGTCGGCGTGAACGGTGCAGGAAAGACCGCCGTTATGCTTGCGCTTCAGCGGCTCTTCGGCGTTACGCCGGACCAACGGAGGCTTCGGCGACAAGACTTTCATGTCCCGGCTGCCGAAGTGAATCCGCCCAACGAGCGCCGGTTCACAATAGAGGCGGTTTTGGCCTTTCCGGAGCTCGACGATCCGCTAGCGGACGCGTCCGCCGTTCCTGAGTTCTTCTCTCAGATGGCCACGGACGACAGCGGAAGAATGAAATGTCGCTTGAGGATGGAGGGGATTTGGACGGATGACGGCTCCATCGATGGGGCGATCGAACACA
>NZ_JAHFPF010000360.1:415-2010 GCF_023259385.1 Brevundimonas sp.
CACACCTATCGCGCCGTTCGGACGATGGGCGCCTTTACGGACGCTGAGTGTTCGGACCTGAAACCCAAAGATAGAGCCAGAATCCAGCTCATCTATGTACCGGCCTCGCGCGACGGCATCTCGCAGGTGACGGCCTTTTTGCGTGGACGCTTGTGGCGGGCGATCAACTGGTCGGAAGGCACGCGGACGACGTTCGCTTCGGCGGGCTCCGCCCTGAACAACGCGTTCTCCGGCGAGCCGGCGGTAGACGCCGTGGTCGCAGCAGTCACCAGGCGATGGCAGCAGGTCCACACCGCAGGCACGGACTCCACGCCAGTGTTTCGGCCTATCGATCTCCGGTTCGAACAGTCCATCCGCAAGGCTGAGGTCTTGTTCCGCCCCGACGAGGCAGGGCGCGAACGTGGTCTCGATGAGTTGAGTGACGGCCAGCGATCCCTGTTCCACCTCGCCATGACTGCGGCGACGCTCGACGTAGAATCGAACCTGGCGACGGATCCCCGCCCTGATGGATTTCAGTCCGGCGGCATCAGCGTTCCCGCCTTGACCCTGATCGCCGTCGAAGAGCCAGAAAACAATCTCGCGCCGTTTTACCTCTCCCGTATCGTCCGACAGATCCAGGAACTGACCGCAGGGTCACGGGCTCAAGCCATGCTCTCGAGCCATTCGCCCAGCATTCTGGCGCGGGTGAAGCCCGAGCAAGTCCGTCATTTCCGTCTCGACCCGAAAACCCGCGCCTGCCGCGTGAGAGGGATCCGATTGCCTCCGATCGCGGACGAGGCTTCGAAGTTCGTTCGCGAGGCTGTGCGCACCTACCCCGAGCTCTATTTTGCCCGTTTCGTGATCCTCGGCGAAGGCGCCTCCGAAGAGGTGGTGCTCCCGCGCCTCGCCGAGGCCCTTGGCCTGGACATCGATCGGTCTTTCGTGGCGGTGGTTCCCCTTGGGGGCCGCCACGTCAACCACCTGTGGCGGCTGCTTGTCGATCTGGACATTCCGCACGCGACCCTTCTGGATCTGGATTACGGTCGTGCGGGCGGGGGCTGGGGGCGCATCAAGACCGTCTGCGCGCAGCTGATGGAAAACGGCGTTCGGCCTGACCAACTTTTCGAAAGCCCGAGTCCGGCGGGCCCCTCGGCCGACCTGGCGGCCTTCGATACCTTCGCCGCCGCGAACTGGACAAACATTCAGACGTGGGCGCGATCTCTTCGAAGGTTCAACGTCTTCTTCTGTGAGCCGCTGGATTTGGACTACTCGATGCTGATGGCGTTGCAAGCCGCCTATTCGGCTCCAGAGCCGGGGCGGTCCGGACCGTCCCCGGCCGGGGAACCGCGAGACGCCGTGTTGGGCGACCGCGGCATTCACGCCCTCTACGACTCCAGCCAGGACAGCCTGCTGCGTTGGTATCGGTACCTCTTTCTGGGGCGAGGCAAGCCAAGCACGCATGTGCGGGTTCTGAGCGGTCTCGACAGTCCGGCCCTCGCTTCGGCGGCTCCCGAGGAACTGAAGGCCTTGCTCGGCGCCGTCGCGGTCCAGCTCGATCCCCCACCGCCGGCTGCGCCCGGGACTCTGACCGTATCGCTAACATCATGACGTTACGG
>NZ_JAHFPF010000008.1 GCF_023259385.1 Brevundimonas sp.
TCGGCGACGATCCGCTCAGCCTCGGCGTAGCGACGGGCGTCGACCCGCGCGCGCACCGCCGCGGCCGCCTCGTCCTCCGCGTTCATTCCGGCGCCGAGCGCGCGAAGGCCGGAGGCGGGCACGGCGCCGACGATCGCCACCCCGGCCAACAGGGCCAGCATCATCGCGCCCTTGGGCGAGCGGCGGCCGCCCAGGATGAAATAGAGGATCAGCCAGACGACGATCGCGCCCGCCAGCCCGCCCAGCAGGCCGACGCCGATACCCGTGGCCAGGTCCAGCGGCATGTTCGCCGTGCCGTTGACCGTCGTGAAGCTCTGGGAGACGGAAAAGACGAAGGCCCACAGGAAGACCAGGATGGAGCCGATCACCGGCCCGGCGGCGCCCGGCTTTCGCGGCTTCGCCCGGCGCGAATTCGAGGTTGGAAAATCGGTCATCGCACGCGCCCCCGCGAACTTCTGCAAGCGTCACGCTAGCCCGCCGCATCGCCCCGCCACAAGCCGGCGTCGTCCAGGAAATCACACGGTTGTTCCCGGGACGTTCTCCGGGCTAGTTGAAGCCATGGACTTCACCGAAGACGCCTTCGTCCTTTCCGCCCGCGCCCACGGCGACACCGGAGTGGTGGTCGACCTGCTGACCGAAGGGCAGGGACGCCGCGCGGCCTATGTCGCCGGCGGGGCCTCGCGGCGGATGAAACCCTTCCTGCAGCCGGGCGCCCGGGTGGTCGCCGAGATGCGCGCCAGGACCTCGGATCATCTCGGCTCGGCCCGGCTGGAGCCGGTGGGGGAGGGGCCCAGCGCCCTGTTCGACGATCCGCTGGCGCTGACGGGGCTGGCCGCCGCCGCCGCGGTGGCGCAAGGCGCGCTGCCGGAGCGGGAGCCGCACCCCGGCGCCTTCCTGGCCTTCGAGGCCCTGATGTCGGCCTTCATGATGCCGGACGTCTGGCCCGCCGTCTTCGTGCGCTTCGAGGCGGGGCTGCTGGAGGATCTGGGGTTCGGCCTGGACCTGAGCCGCTGCGCCGTCACCGGCGCGATGGACGATCTGATCTGGGTCAGCCCCCGCACCGGCCGCGCCGTCAGCCGCGAGGCGGGCGCGCCGTATGCAGACAAGCTGCTGCGCCTGCCGCCCTTCATGCTGGGCGCGCAGGCCGGGCTGGGCGAAGGCGATATCGGCGCCGGCTTTGACCTGACCGGGCACTTCCTCGAACAGTTCGTCTTCCATCCCATGGACCGTCCCCTGCCGCCCGCGCGGGTCTGGATGATCGACAAGCTGCGGGAAGCCGGGCGGCTGTGAACCCGCCGCCCATGGATAGGACGCCCACGGACCAAGGGTAGCCGTTCGGCCACGGCGGCGGGCAAACCCAACTGAACAGACCTCCGTCATGGAACCGCCGCCGAGACTTCGCCGAGCCGTCGCCGGCCACGTCTAAGGCCGCGAGACGTGCATTCGCACGACAACGTTTCTCGGGGACAACCATGACCATTCATCGCCTTCTGGCAGGCGCTTCCACGCTCGCGCTCGTTTTCGGCGGAGCGCTCTTGTCGCCGGGGCAGGCCCTGGCCCAGGCCATCGTCGCGAACCCCGATCCGGCGACCGCGCTCGATGAGGTCGTTGTCTTCGGGCGCGGCCAAACCCGCCAGCAAGCCTCGATCACCGAGGCCGCCATCGCCGTCGAAGCGCCGGGCACCAGCCCGCTGAAGGCTATCGAACGCCTGCCGGGCGTCAGCTTCCAGTCGGCCGACGCCTTCGGGAACTACGAATGGTCGGCGCGCGTGACCCTGCGCAGCTTCAACCAGAACCAGCTGGGCTTCACGCTGGACGGCGTGCCGTTGGGCGACATGAGCTACGGCAATCACAACGGCCTGCACATCTCGCGCGCCATCATTTCCGAGAACGTCAGCCGCGTTGACGTGGCCCAGGGTTCGGGCGCGCTGGGCACGGCCTCCAGCAGCAATCTGGGCGGCACGATCCAATTCCTCAGCCGTCGGCCGGCCGAAGCGTTCGGCGTCGACGTCGCCGGGACCTACGGCGACGAAAGCACCATGCGCGGCTTGGTCCGCCTGGACACAGGTGAGCTGTTCGGCCCCGACTCGCTGCGGGCCTCGCTTTCCTACGTCAACCAGCAGGGCGACAAGTGGAAGGGCGTCGGCGAGCAGAAGCAGCAGCAGATCAATTTCAACGCCGTGCTGCCGATCGGCCGCGGCCAGCTGTACGGGTTCGTCAATCACTCCGAGCGTCGCGAAAACGACTATCAGGACATGTCGCTGGAGCAGATCGGTCGCCTGGGACGCGACTGGGACAACATCTCGGGCGACTACGCCCTGGCGGTGCGTATCGCCGACATCTACCAGGCCAACCCAGGCGGCGACTGCCCGCAGTTGGGCGGCGGAACGGGCGCCAACAACTACCCGGGCGGCGTGGGATGCGTCGATGACGCCTATTTCAACGCGGCGGGCCTGCGCGATGACACCCTGGCGGCCCTGACCTTCTCGTATCCGATCACCGACGCCCTGGACGTGTCGCTGACCGGCTACGGCCATGACAACAAGGGGCAGGGCCTGTGGTGGACCCCCTATCTGGCGACGCCGGTCGGCGCTCCGGATCAGTCCGGGGCAGCGATCACCGCCCCCAGCCCGATCTCGGTCCGCACGACCGAGTACGATATCGAACGCCGCGGCGTGATCGGCTCGGCCAACCTTCGCCTTGGCGCTCACGAGATCGAAGGCGGCTTCTGGCTGGAGAACAACGACTTCAACCACGCCCGGCGATTCTACGGCCTCGCCCGCGCGGCCAACACGCGCAACTCCCTGGACTTCCTGGAGAACCCGTTCTCCACCCAGTGGGCCTATGACTTCGAGACCGAGACCCGGCAGTTCTACGTGCAGGACACCTGGACCGTGATGGACGGCCTGACCGTCAACGCCGGCTTCAAATCCCTCAGCGTCGAGAACTCGGCCACCACTCTGGTCGGCGAGAACAAGACCGGCACGATCAAGGCCGAAGACAACTTCCTGCCCCAGATCGGCGTGGCCTATGACCTCAACGGGGACCACCAGCTGTTCGCCTCGTACGCCGAGAACATCCGGGCGTTCGAGTCTTCGAACACCGGCGGCCCGTTCTCGGCGACGGCGGCCGGGTTCGCCGCGCTTCGCGACAATCTGCGCCCGGAAAGCTCCAAGACGCTGGAGGCCGGCTGGCGCTTCCGCTTCGACCAGATCCAAGGATCGGTCGCAGCCTATCATGTCGAGTTCGAAGACCGTCTGCTGAGCGTCGCCCTGGGCGCGCCGATCCTGGGTCTCGGCAACGGCATCCAGAACGTCGGGTCGGTCCGCAGCCGCGGCTTCGAGGCGGCGGCGGTGTGGTCGTTCGCGGACAACTGGTCAGCGTTCGGTTCGTTCAGCTACAACGACTCGACCTACGAGGACGACGTCCGTGACGGCGTGGGCGCGCTGGTCGCGGCCACCGCCGGCAAGACCGTGGTCAACACCCCCGAGACCCTGGCCCGGGCCGAAGTCGCCTATGACGACGGCAACCTGTTCGGCGCCCTGGCCGGCGCCTTCACCGGCGAACGGTACTCCAGCTACCTCAACGACGAGTCGGCGGACGCCTTCACCCTGGTCGAACTGACCGCCGGCTACCGCTTCACCGACGGCGCCTCCTGGTTGAACGGCACGGAGATCCAGCTGAACGTGACCAACCTGCTCGACGAAGACTACATTTCGACGGTCGGTTCGGGCGGCTTCCAGAACGGCGCGGGTCGGCAGACCTTCCTGCCGGGCGCACCGCGTCAGGCGTTCATCTCGCTGCGCCGCCACTTCTGATCGGGTCCAGCGGATGGGGCGTGAAGTCGCGCCCCATCCGCTATCCGGACCGCCGATCTGACGGCCCGATCTTCCATCCACAGAGCGGGCGGTTCAGGGGCTAGACTGGCGGTTCAAATCGTCCGATTCGGAACCCATGACCGTTCATACCCCCCCGCCGGAAGGCGGTCGCATCGTCGATGAGCCGATGAGCGAGGCGCTGTCCAAGCGCTATCTGGCCTACGCCCTGTCGACCATCACCAACCGGGCCCTCCCGGACGTTCGCGACGGCTTCAAGCCGGTGCACCGGCGCATCATGTACGCCATGCACCAGATGCGCCTGAACCCGCAGGCCGCGGCGCGGAAGTGCGCCAAGGTCGTCGGGGAGGTGATGGGCACCTATCACCCGCACGGCGACGCCTCGATCTATGACGCCCTGGTGCGCCTGGCCCAGGATTTCGCCCAGCGCTATCCTCTGGTCGACGGACAGGGCAATTTCGGCAACATCGACGGCGATAACGCCGCGGCCATGCGCTACACCGAGTGCAAGCTGACCGCCGCCGCCGTGCTGCTGATGGACGGCATCGACCAGAACTCGGTCGATTTCCGCCCCACCTACGACGACCAGGACGAGGAGCCGGTCGTCCTGCCCGCCGGCTTCCCCAACCTGCTGGCCAACGGCTCGTCGGGCATCGCCGTCGGCATGGCCACCTCGATCCCGCCGCACAACGTCGGCGAACTCATCGACGCCTGCCACCTGCTGCTGGAACGGCCGGACGCGAAGACCGAAGAACTGGTGCAGATCGTGCCCGGGCCGGACTTCCCGACCGGCGGCGTGGCCGTGGAAGGTCACGCCTCCATCCTGGACGCCTATGAGACCGGGCGAGGAGGCGTTCGCCTGCGCGCCCGCTGGGAGACCGAGGACCTGGGCCGCGGCGTCTGGCGCATCGTCGTCACCGAGATGCCCTATCAGGTGCAGAAGTCGAAGCTGATCGCTGACCTCGCCGACCTGATCGAGAACAAGAAGGCCCCGCTGCTGGCCGACGTGCGCGACGAGTCGGCAGAGGACATTCGCCTCATCATCGAGCCTAAGTCCCGGACGGTAGAACCTGAAGTTCTTATGGAAAGCCTGTTCAAGCTTTCCGATCTGGAAGTCCGCTTCCCGATCAACATGAACGTGCTGGACGCCACCAACACGCCGCGCGTCATGGGCCTGAAGGCCTGCCTGCAGGCCTTCCTGGATCACCGCCGCGAGGTGCTGGTCCGCCGCGCCCAGTGGCGCATAGAGCGCGTCGAGAAGCGGCTGCACCTGTTGGAAGGCCTGCGGATCGTCTTCCTCAACCTCGACGAAGTCATCCGCATCGTCCGCGAGGAGGAGCAGCCCAAGGCGGTCCTGATCGCCCGCTTCGGCCTGTCCGAAATGCAGGCCGACTACATCCTCGACACCCGCCTGCGTCAGCTGGCGCGGATCGAGGAGATGGCGATCGAGAACGAATACAAGGAATTGTCGGACGAACTTGCCAACCTGCAATCGCTTTCGTCCTCGCCGGCGAAGCAGTGGAAACAGGTCGGCAAGGATCTGGAGGCTGTGCGCAAGGCGCTGATCTCGCCGCGACGCACCACCATCGCCGAAGCCGTCGACAGCTCGGCCTTCGCGCCGGTCGAGGCCTTCATTCCGCGCGAGGCGATCACCGTCATCCTGTCCGAACGCGGCTGGATCCGCGCCGCCAAGGGCAAGGTGGACGATCCCTCGGAGCTGAAGTTCAAGGAGGGCGACAGCCTCGCCTTCCTGGTTCCGACCTATACAACCGACAAGCTGCTGGTCGCCGCCTCGGATGGGCGTATCTTCACCGTCGGCGCCGACAAGCTGGCCTCGGGCCGCGGCCACGGCGAGCCGCTGCGCCTGATGATCGAATTGGACGAGAAGGCCGAGATCATCAACCTGCTGGCCCATCAGCCGGGCGGCAAGCTGCTGATCGCGTCTAAGGCCGGCTACGGCTTCGTGGCCCCCGAAGATGAACTTCTGGCCCAGAAGCGCGGCGGCAAGCAGGTGCTGAACGGCGAGCTGCTGGCGGCGCTGCGCGTCACCGGCGACCACGTCGCCACCATCGGCGAGAACATCAAGGCGCTGATCTTCCCCGTCGCCGAACTGCCCGAGATGGGCCGCGGCAAGGGCGTGAAGCTGCAAAGCTTCAAGCAGGGCGGCCTTGTGGACGTCGCCACCTTCAACGCCGAACAGGGGCCGGAATGGGCCGACGGCGGCGGCCGCCGCCGCAACTGGCCCGACTGGAAGGACTGGCTGGGCAAGCGCGCCCAGGCGGGCCGTCAGGGGCCGCGGGGCATGCGGAAGTTCCGGTGACGACCGGGGCGCGGGTCCAGCGGGAAACCGCCGCCCACCGCGCCTTGGCCCTTGAGGCCGCCCGCCAAGCCGAGTCCGTGCTCGCCCTGTTCGAGCGCGAACATCCCGATGACGGGCGCCCTCAGGCGGCCGTCGAAGCGATCCGCGCCTGGGCCGAAGGCCGTCGAGCGCTCGACCTGGCCGAGGTTCGACGTCTGTCGCTGGCCTCGCACGCCGCCGCCCGCTCCGCCGCGACCGACGTCGCCCGGTTCGCGGCCCGTGCGGCGGGGCAGGCGGTCGCGACCTGGCACGTCCCTGCCCATGCGGAGGCCGTGCCCGGCTATGTCGCCAAGGTCCTCGCCGCGGCGGACGCAACGAAGGCGTAAGCCGATGACGCCGATTTCACTATTCGGCCCAAGGCCTCGGCCTCATACTGTCCGGAAGGGGCCGGAGATCTGGCCCGGTTGGAGAATGCAATGATCACCTGGATCATCATCGGCGTCGTCGTTCTGGTGCTGCTGTTTGTCGTCGTCGGCGGCTACAACAAGCTCGTCGCCCTGGACCAGCGCGCGGACCAGTCTTTCGCCGACATCGACGTGCAGCTGAAGCAGCGTCAGGACCTGATCCCGAACCTGGTCGAGACGGTGAAGGGCTACGCCACCCACGAGCGCGGCACCCTGGACGCCGTGACCAAGGCGCGCGCCGCCGCCGCCGGGGCCACTTCGGTCAACGACAAGGTGCAGGCCGAAAACATGCTGACCGGCGCCCTGGGCCGCCTGTTCGCCGTATCGGAGGCCTATCCGGACCTGAAGGCCAACACCAATTTCCAGCAGCTGTCGGCTGAACTGTCGGACATCGAGAACAAGCTGGCCGCGGCCCGCCGCTTCTTCAACAATGCGGTCGGCGAGTTCAACGCCGTGCGCCGCCAGTTCCCGACCGTCCTGTTCGCCGGCCTGTTCGGCTTCGCTTCGGACAAGCCCTTTTTCGACGTGGGCGAGGGCGACCGCGCCGCCATGAACGCCGCCCCGCCGCAGGTGAAGTTCTAAGAACCGATCATGGGCGCCGTCGGGCTCCAGACCCACATCTGGGCGAACAACACGCGGTCGGTCATCCTGCTGGTGACCTTCCCCATCCTGCTGATCGGCATCATCTACGGCATCCAGCTCATCCTCATGGGGCTGGGTGTCCTGCCGGGCTCTGGCAAGGCGTTGGGCGACGACATGGCCCTGGCCGCCTCCTGGCTGGGGGCGACTATTCCGCTCGCCCTCGTCGTCGCCGCCGTCTGGTTCGCCATCGCCTATTTCGGCAGCCAGACCATGGTCGACATGCTGACCGGCGCGCGGAAGGTCGAACGCAGGACCGAGCCGGAACTCTATAATCTGCTTGAGAATCTTTCGATTTCGCGCGGCCTGCGTACGCCGACGCTGCGGGTCATCGACAACGATAGCCTGAACGCCTTCGCCACCGGTCTGCACGAGGGGCAGTACAGCATCACCGTCACACGCGGACTGGTGCAGAGCCTGACCCGCGACGAGTTGGAGGCCGTGCTGGCTCACGAACTGACCCACGTCATCAACAAGGACGTGCGGACCATGGTGATCGCCTCGATCTTCGCGGGGATCATCAGCGTGCTGGCCGAGCTAGTGTTCCGGGCCTTGCTCTATTCCGGCGGCGGACGGCGGCGCGAGGACAACAAAAACGCCATGCCGTTGATCCTGATCGGCATCGCGTTCGCCGTGGTCGGCTTCGTCCTGGCCATCGTCATCCGCATGATGCTGTCGAGGACCCGCGAGTATGTGGCCGACGCCGGCGCGGTCGAATTGACCAAAAACCCCGACGCCATGATCTCGGCCCTGCGCAAGGTCGAGGGCCGCTCCAGCCTGAAGGGGCCGGACGAGCTGCAGCAGCTGTTCCTGGACAACCAGCCGGACGGCGTCGGGCTGGAAGGCATGTTCGCCAGCCATCCGCCGATCCAGAAGCGTATCGACGCCCTGATCCGGTTCGGAGGAGGGCGCGACCCCGGTCCTTGGACGGGCGAGGAGGCCTATGGCTCATCCTTCCCCGCGAGCACCTCGGTCCCCATAACCTGAACTGGAACCGCCGATGGCGAAGCGGAAGATCGAGGTCGAGAATTTCACCAGCCCCAGCTCGGTCCAGTCCGTGGACGCCGACAAGTACGAGGCGATGCGGGCCGCCTATCTGAAAGCCGTGCCGCCCAGCGAACCCGGGGCGACGCCGGCGGAGATCCTTTCCGCGCTGAAGGGCGACCTGCCGCAGGATTTGTTCCCCGGCGGGGCCACGGCGGGCTGGTGGGCGGAATGCGTTCAGTTGGACCTGGAAGCCAAGGGCGTCATCAGGCGGGGTGATCGTTCCCCGGTCCGCCTTCGGAAGGCCTGACCGCTTCGTCGGTCAGCCGTTCCCAACCCAGCCGGGTCAGCTGTTCCATCGGCCGGAAGCCGGCCTTGTAGTCCATCTTCTGCGACCCGCGGACCCAGTAGCCGAGATAGACGTACGGCAGGCCCACGGACGCCGCCTGCCGGATGTGATCCAGGATGGCGAACCGGCCCGGACTACGGTCCTCCAGCATCGGATCGAAGAAGCTGTAGACCATCGACAAGCCGTCGGAGAGCAGGTCGGTCAGGCAGACGCCGACCAGATCGCCCGGCCCGCCGTCGGAGGAGGGCGCCCGGTACTCGATCACATGGGTGCGCACGGCCGTATCCTCGACCATGGCCACATAGTCGGCCCAGCCCATGCCGTTCATGCCGCCCTCGGAATGGCGGGCGGCGAGGTAGCGGCGCAGCAGATCGAACTGTTCGGCCGTGGCCTCGGCCTCGACGAGATCGCGCGACAGGCTCTCGTTGCGTTTCAGCACCCGCCGCTGCGAGCGGGAGAAGGCGAACTGGGCGACCGGCACGCGCACGGAGACACAGGCGTCGCAGGTCTCACAGGCGGGGCGGTAGGCGATGTTCTGGCTGCGGCGGAAACCGGCCTGGGTCAGCTCGTCATTGACGTGGGCGCCCTCACTGAACGGCAGGTTGGCGAACACCTTCCGCTCGGTCTGGCCCGGCAGATAGGGGCACGGCGCGACCGAGGTCATATAGAAGCGAAGCTGGCGCTGGGGAACGAACCGGGTCACGCGTCTAGGTCCGCATCCAATCCGGTCCGAATTCGGGCGACCTGTCCATCGCGGGATTTGGCCCCGTGTTGCAGCGCAGCGCAAGCCCGTTCGCCCGTCACCCGAACCGGTCGTGACGGGCGGGCGGTCACAGGCTGGTGTCCGTGGGCAGGACCGGCGCCTCGCGCAGCAGCACGATGGCGATCCGGCGGTTGCCCGCCAGGGTCGGATCGTCGGGATAGAGGGGGTCCGAACCCGCCTTGCCCGAGACCTGGTAGACCCGGTCCGGAGCGACGCCCGCCGCCTGCAGCACCAGCCGCGAGGCGTTGGCCCGCTCGGCCGACAGGGTCCAGTCGTTCGGGCCGGTCGCCCGGTTCGACCCCGGCGCCGCCGAGGTGTGGCCGGTGATGGAGATCCGGTTGGGCAGCTGGTTGATGACCCGGGCGATGGCGCGCAGCAGGACCTGGGCGCGGGCGTTCGGGCGCGAGGAGTTCTGCTCGAACATCGAGCGGCCTTCCTGATCGACCAGCTGGATGCGCAGGCCCTCCGGCGTCTGGTCGATGATCAGCTGTTTCGACAGCTCGGCCAGCTCCGGCATCGACTGCATGGCCTGACGCAGGGATTCGGCGGCCGAGGCGAAGTCGGCGGCCTCTCGGCGGGCGATCTCCTCGCGCAGCTGCGCCTCGCTGGCGCCCGTCAGATCCGAGCTTTGCCCCGCCTGTTCGGCCGGATCCTGCGGCGCTTCCGGCGCCAGCTGGGTGATGACCGAGTTGGACCCCGACGACTTGGCGCCGTCGTCGCCCAGCGAGGTTCCTCCCAGGATGCCGCCCGAGCCCGAGGTCGTCGCCGACACGCTGGCGGGGGCGAAGTATTCGGCGATGCCGCGCTTCTGCTCCGGATCGGTCGTATTGATCAGCCACATCAGCAGGAAGAAGGCCATCATCGCGGTCACGAAGTCGGCGTAGGCGACTTTCCACGCGCCGCCGTGGTGGCCGCCGTGGCCACCCTTCTTGATCTTCTTGATGAGGATCGGACGATCGCTCATGGACATGGAATACGGGCCTCAACCGGCGAAACTGATCGAGGTTTGAAGCAACAGGGTTAAGGCGACGTTTCCCATACGGCGCCTTGCTCAGACGGCGCTTGTTTTGCCGGGCGCGGCCCCCTAGGTCGGGGACGTGACGCTTGAACCGCCTCCGGAACACCCGACCGACGAGACCCTGGCCTATCGCCGGGCGCTGGGCGCGTTCGCCACCGGCGTCTGCGTGGTCACCGCTGACAGCCCCCAAGGCCCGCTGGGCCTGACCATCAACTCCTTCACCTCGGTGTCGTTGGAGCCGCGCCTGCTGCTGTGGTGCATCGACGAGCGGTCGGAACGCTGGCCGGTGTTCGCCGCCGCCGAGCGATTCGCCGTTCACATCCTGCCCGCCACGGACCGCGAGACGGCCGCGCGCTTCGCCCGGGGCGTGGCCCTGCTGGAGCCCGGCGAGTTCGAACGCCGCCTGGACGGCCCGCCGTGCCTGCCTGAGGCGCTGGCCCGGTTCGAATGCACCGTGCATGACCGCATCCAGATGGGCGACCACATGGTCGTCATCGGCCGGGTCGAGGCCTTTTCAGCCTCGGACGGCGACGCCCTGACCTTCTGGCGCGGTCGCTACGGATCCGTTGGAGTGGACGAATGAAGACCGGTTTCGCAGGCCTGGGCGTCATGGGCGGACCGATGGCGCGCCATCTGGTCGCCGCGGGCCATGCGGTGGCGGGCTACAACCGCTCCCCGGACAAGGCCCGGACCTGGGCGGACGCCCATGGCGGCGTCTTCGCCGCCACGGTGGCGGAGGCCGCGGTCGGCGCCGAACTGTTCGTGCTGTGTGTCGGCAACGACGACGACGTGCGCCAGGTCGTGACGGAAGCCCTGCCGCATCTGGCCAGGGGCGCGGTGATCGTCGACCACACCACGACCTCGGCGAAGGTGGCGCGCGAGATGTCGGACCTGGCGGCGGGGCAGGGGGCCTTCTTCATCGACGCCCCGGTATCCGGCGGCCAGGCGGGCGCCGAGAACGGCCAGCTCAGCGTCATGGCGGGCGGCGACGCCGGGGCCCTGTCGCGGGTCGAGCCGGCGCTGATGGCCTATTCGAAGGCGGTCAAGCACATGGGGCCGTCCGGCGCGGGCCAATTAACCAAGATGGTCAACCAGATCTGCATCGCCGGCGTCGTCCAGGGCCTGGCCGAGGCGGTGCATTTCGCCGAGCGCGCGGGCCTCGACACCGACGCCGTCTATGATGCCGTTTCCAAGGGCGCGGCGCAGTCCTGGCAAATGGACAATCGCTGGAAGACCATGGCCAGGGGCGAGTTCGAGTTCGGCTTCGCCGTCGACTGGATGCGCAAGGATCTGGGCCTGGTCCTGGACGAAGCCCGCGCCAACGGCAGCCACCTGGCGCTGACCGCGCTGGTCGATCAATTCTATTCCGAAGTTCAGGCCCTGGGCGGCGCCCGCTGGGACACCTCGAGCCTCGCAGCCCGCCTGCAGGATCGCGCGCGGTAAGAATCCGCTGAGACGGCTTCTGCAAATTTTCAGCTAGAGCCTTGTAAAATCAACGGAATGCCTCAAATCGATTTCAAATCCCAACCATTATTTCGCATAATATATCTTAGGCGATAAAAGACATGCGCGACCGCGTATCGGCTTTATCCTGTGTCGAGCCGCAATTGTTGGGCAAACCCATTGTTGTCCCCGTTCTGCCCGACGACCTGATCGCCGAGACCCTGTTCGAGGTCGCAGCCGCCGACGGGCGACTTCCTGGACGGCTATCCGCTCGTCGCGGTTCGGCATCCTCCAAACCACTGAACGCCGCCTATCGCCTGTACCGGTCCGGCCGCCGCCAGGTTCAGAGCGCCGCGGAGCGCGCTTTCACTACCTGGCTCCGCCGGGAGATGACCATCTCGATCGACGCCTTCAACATGCTGACCGCCTGCCCCGTGAGCGGGCGACCTGAGCCGCTTACGGCCGTCGGCGCTTTATGACTACATGGATTCAGGCACGCGAACCGCGCCTGAAACCCTCCCCGTCGGCGAGACCAGGATAGCTAGGGCCCGTTGGACCCGCCGGCCCGACGGCGCAGCCGCTTCGCCCTGACTGGCGCGAGGGGGCGGAGCCCTTGGCGCTGTCGGCGGCGTGCGACCCGTGCCCGTTGTCCCTGCCCGCTTTCACTCGGCAGGGAACCTTGGACGGGGTCCGCCGTTTCCGGCGCCGTCGTGAAAGAGAGTGGCGTGATGTCCTACTATTGCATCGTCAACCTGCCAGGCGCGCCGGTCCGCGAGATCGCGGCTCTCGGCGCGGCGGACGACGAGGCGGCGCACGCGGAACTCGCCCGGCTGGCCGAGCTCTGGCCGGCGTTCGAGACCATCGCCCTTTATGACGGCGAACGCGCGGTCTCGGTGCTGGCCAATCCCGCCTTTGGCTTCTACTCGGAGCCGCTTGAGCTGCGAACCCTGGCCGCTTGAGCCGTCCCGGCTGACCCTGCTCGGCGACTCCCTGACCGCCGGCTACGGCCTGCGCCCCGGGGGCGGCCCTTCCGGTCCGGCTCCAGGCGGAGCTGGACGGGCTCGGCCGGCCCGTGACCAACGCCGGCCGTTCGGGCGCGCCGGATGGCTTCGGGCCTCTTGCTCCGAACCTCTCCGCCTCCGCTCAGCGCCGGGCGGCGGCCTTGTCGCCGCGGACCAGGGCCTCGACCTCGTCCTCACCGACATTGGCGTTGTCGCCGGGCGTGGTCATGGCCAGGGCGCCGTGGGCTGCACCGAGTTCGGCGGCGCGCCGTCCGTCCTCGCCGTTCAGCAGGGCGTGGATGACGCCCGAGGCGAAGGCGTCGCCGCCGCCCACCCGATCTAGGATTTCCAAATCGGATCGCAGCACCGAGACGTGCCGATCGATCCGGTCATGGAAGACGCCCTGCCAGCTGTTCGCCGAAGCGCTGCGCGGATCGCGCAGCGTATAGGCGACGCCCTTCAGGTTCGGGAACATGTCGAAGGCCAGAGTGGCCGCCCTAGCCGGGGGCGCGGGATCCGTCGGCCAGCCGCGGCGACCGGCCCAATCGTCGGTCAGCCCCAGACAGGCGCGCAGTCCATGGTCATCGCCGAACAGCAGGTCGGCCTCGGCGATGATGCAGCGGTTCACCTCGCGCGCCGCCGATGGATCGGGATGGCTGTTCCACAGGCTGGCGCGATGGTTCAGGTCGTAGGAGACCGGCACCCCATGCCGACGCGCCGCCTTCACCGCCGCGACGGCGGTGCGCGCCGTGCTCTCCGACAGAGCCGCGAAGATGCCGCCGGTGTGGAGCCAACGCGCGCCGCCGGAGCCGAACAGGGCGTCCCAGTCGAAATCCTCGGGCGTCAGGGCCGAGGCGGCGGAGTTGGCCCGGTCCGACACGCCCAGGGGCGCCCGGACGCCGAACCCCCGCTCGGTGAAGTTCAGTCCCATACGGGTGTTCCGCCCGATGCCGTCCCACTCGCGCCACAGGACATGACGGACATCGACCCGCGCCGAGGCGATCAGGGACTCGGTCAACACGCCCAGTTCGTTGCGCGGCAGGGCTGTCAGCACCGCGGTCGGACGGCGGAAGGTGCGGCTCAGGCCGCGCGCGACGTTGTACTCGCCGCCGCCTTCCCAGACGTTGAAGGCGCGGGCGCTACGCACCCGGTCCTCGCCGGGATCGAGGCGCAGCATGACTTCGCCCAGAGCGACACAGTCCCAGGCCCGGCCTTCGGCGGCCGGGACCGCCCAGCCGGTCATCGGATCCTTCATGCCGGGCGGCAGCCGAACATGGCCAAATCGATGCTCTCGGCCATCAGACGATAACCTTCATCGCTCGGATGAAGGCGGTCGTCGCGGCTGGTCCCCTCGCGGAAGCCCTCCGGTTTGGCCGGGTCGCGGACAGCGGCGTCGAAGTCGATCACCCCGTCGAACACCCCGTCCTCGCGGATGAAGCGGTTCAGCGCCTGCCGCGTGCCCTCGGACACCGGCTCATAGCGCTCGGAGCCCTCGAAGGGCGTCAAGGTGCCGCCCATGACGCGGATATTCCGGTCATGCAACCGACTGACCACCTGACTGTAGCCGAGGATCATGTCCGCCGGGTGTCGTCCCGGGCGGGCCGGATCGCCGTTGTGACGGATGTCGTTGATGCCCTCGAGCAGGATCACATAGTCGACCTGCGGCAGGGCCAGGACGTCACGGTCCAACCGCGCGAGGGCGGAATGGCTGCGGCCGTGGTCCATCAGCCTATTACCGCTGATGCCCTGGTTCAGCACGACGATCCGGCCCGGGCAGGTCGCCTCGAAGCGGCGCGCCAGAAGGCTGGTCCACTCCCGGTGCGCGTCCAGCGTCGCCGTCGCCCCCTCGGTGATGGAATCGCCCAGGGCGACCACCACGGTCGGGGCGCTGTCACGCTGGGCGTAGACGGCTGAGATGACGTTCTGACGGCGGACGACGCGGGCACTGTCCGGCACGTCGCCACGCCCCTCGACGATCCGCACCGGCGTGCGACGCACGGCCGGCTGGGTCGCCTCCGGGAAGTGGATGCTCAGTGATATGTCGCCGAACGCCGGCACCGTCAGCGCGACCGGATCGCTGATCCAGGCCGCCCCGACCGGGATGACCACCTCGCTTCGGCCGCCGAAGGTGACGGGCACGACGGCGCCTTGCCCGTTCGTCAGGCGCGCGGACAGGTCGTCGAGGTGCAGAGGGGCGACGCCCAATTCGTTGGTGACACGGAACCGCAGGGCGGTCGCCGAAGTCCCCATCCGCATATCCTGACGCACGGTCTGTGCGTTGAACAGCACCGGCGCCTCGGGCGTTCCGTCCTTACGGTCCGGAGCCGCCGAAGCGGTCCAGGCCGCGACCCAGACCGGCTCGCCGGAAGCGGCCTGGGCTCGGACCGGGCCGGCCGCAAGGACCAGGGCGGCGGCGCACGCCACGGCCGTCATCATACCACGCATCGTCAGCACCCCTCGGCGTTCAGGATCAAGAGAAGAAGGTTCCGCCGTTCACGTCGACGTTGGCGCCGGTCATGAAGCCGGCCGCGTCGGACGCCAGGAACACCGCCGTCGCGGCGGCTTCCTCAGGACGCCCTTCGCGACGCAGCGGCGTGCCGTTCGCCACGGCCTGACGGACTTCGGGCTTGGTGAAATCGTCATGGAAACGGGTCGAGATCATGCCGCAGCACAGGGCGTTCACACGAATGCCCCTGGGGCCCAGTTCCTTGGCCATCGAGCGGGTGAAGGTCATCACAGCGGCCTTCGACGTGGCGTAGATCGCCGCGCCGGGACCGCCGCCGTCACGGCCAGCCAGCGAGGCGAAGTTCACGATGGCGGCGCCCGCCTCCATGTGCGGAACCACGGCCTTTGTGGTCAGGAAGACCGACTTCAGGTTCAGGTCCATGACCGTGTGGAAGAAGCCTTCGTCGATCTCGGCCAGCGGCTTGCGCGCCACCATGCCGCCGGCCGTGTTGACCAGCACGTCGATCTTGCGGCCGAAAGCAGCCTGGGTCGCGGCGACCAGCCCGTCCACGGCCGCGGCGTCCGTGACGTCGGCGCGGTGCAGGATCGCTTCGCCGCCGGCCTCCTGGATCAGGCGCAGAGTTTCCTGCGCGCTGGCTTCGTCATTGGCGAAGTTGATGCAGACCTTCGCCCCCTCAGCCGCCAGTTGAAGCGAAACGGCCCGGCCGATGTCGCGGCCGCCACCGGTGACGATGGCCACCTTGTTCTTGAACGTCATGTCTGTCGTGGTCCTAAGGGAAGAAGGGATTGGAAACGCTGTCAGGCCTGGTCGCCCGGAGCCCGGGCGCCGGACGTCTCGCTGTCTGGAGCGTCCAGCTTCCGGACCGGTCCGGTGATCCACCAGATCGCGATCAGGCTCAGCGGGATGAGCGACGCCACCAGGATGAAGATCGGGGCGTAGGAGACCTTGGTCATCGTCGGCACCAGCCAAGTGGTGATCAGGGTCCCGGCCACGGCCGCCATGCCGCCGACGCCGGCCAGCGACCCCACGGATTTGCCGTGGAACAGGTCGCCCGGAATGGTCTGGATGTTGCCGATGGCGACCTGGAAGCCGAACAGAACCACCGCGATGGTCAGCACCGCCAGGGTCGGGTCGGTCGCCAGGACGGCCCCCAGCAGCGCCGGCGCCATGATGACGCAGCCCAGGGTAATGACCCACTTGCGGGCGCGGTCGGCGCTCCAGCCCGACGCGATCAGCTTGCCCGATAGCCAGCCGCCGGACAGGCTGCCGATCATGGCGCCGACAAAGGGCACCCAGGCGAAGATGCCGATCTGCTTGATGTCGAAGTTGAAGGTCTCGGCCAGATAGATCGGCAGCCAGGACACGAACAGCCACCAGATCGGGTCCAGGAAGAAGCGCGAGAGGACCAGGCCCCAGCTCTGGCGATGGGACATCATCTGCTTCAGCGTCGGGGTGTAGATCGGACCGACCGGGCCGCCGGCGTCGGCCGGGGCGTCCAGGATCAGGACCCGTTCGGCCTCGCTGACCCAAGGATGCTTGTCCGGACCCGCGCGGTAGATAACCAGCCAGGGCAGCAGCCAGATGAAGCCCAGGGCGCCGACAAGGATGAAGGTGCCCTTCCAGCCCAACCACAGGAACAGCAGGGCGATCAGCGGCGCCGAGATGATGGCGCCGATCGAGGCGCCGGCGTTGAAGATGCCTTGGGCGAAGGCGCGTTCCCTGGGGGGGAACCACTCTGCGTTCGCCTTGACCGCGCCCGGCCAGGCGCCGGCCTCGCTGACGCCCAATACGGCGCGGAAGACGCCGAAAGAGGTGATCGAGTTGGCGACGGCGTGCAGGGCGATCGAAATCGACCAGACCCCGATCGACAGGGCGAAGCCCATCCGGGTGCCGATCTTGTCGAACAACCGGCCGAAGACGAACTGGCCGGCCGCGTAGAACAGCATGAAGACGGTGACCAGAAGAGCGTAGTCCTCCTTGGTCGCGCCGATGTCGTCGGCGATCTCCGGCCACATCACCGCCAGGGCGTTGCGGTCGATGTAGTTGATCACTGTGGCCACGGCGATGAGGCCGATGATCAGCCACCGCACTGCGGATCGTTTCTGCATCACTCTCGCACTCCCGTCACGGGTCGGTCGCCTGCGCGCCGGCCTCTCTATCGATCCAGTCGGGCCCAGGGGCCGCTCCAGCGCCAGGTCTGCCCGTCGGCCGAGACCGAATGGGCCACGCCCGCCGTCACATCGTCGGCTATGCCCAGGGCCAGGGTCTTGCCCGAGGCCAGCGTCAGGACGATCACCTCCGCCCCGTCGCCGCGCACCCGTTTGACGTCCTGAATGCGGCTGTCGGCGCCGGTCACCGTCTCGGCCGTGCCGTCGTAGCGACCGTGCGGCTCGAGCACGCCGAAGAAGGACACCTCGGACTGGCCGTCGACACGCTGGATCAACAGCGGCTCGCGACGCAGGTTGAAGCTGGGGTCGTTGGCGCCGCTTTCGGCGAGGATGGCGCGCGACGGCGCGCTGGCTCCGAAGCGCCAGGTGTAGAAGCGGCCGTCCAGCAACCAGGTCAGGCTTCGGGTCTGTTCCGCCGCCGCCGTGGAGGCGTCGACCCACAGGTGCTGATAGCCGTCGGCGCGACCGAGCACCGGCCGCTCGGCCACGGCCCGTTGAGCTTCGAAGCCGACGTTCATGATGTGGCCGTTGTAGTGCAGCGGCAGGTCGAACCGCGCCGCCGTCGAACTGGTGGCCCGCAACAGGTCGATGACGATGGGCAGGCCCAGATCCGGATGCTCGACCAGCGCCTGGGTGCGGGTGAAGACCACGCCGTCATAGGCCCCCGTCTGGCGAGCGGAAACGATCTGGGTCCCCTCCCCCGTTCCGAAGAACAGCACTTCAGGCGCCCGATCCTCGCCGATGCGCCAGTCGCCGCCGAACTGGTTGCGTTCGTTCACCACCAGGGTGTTGTGCGCGACGGTCGCCTTGGCCCAGCTGTTGTTCTCCGGCAGATAGATGCCGCCCGCCTTGGCCTCGATGTTCAGGAACCGCGCGGCGCCGTAGTCGGTCACCACCCGCTGGCCGTTGTCGTAGAAGAGCCAGTTCAGCTTGTCGAAATGGCCGTGGCCCATGCCCATGGCCGTGGCCTTGAACACCAGGGCCTGACCGTCCTCGCCGTTCTCGCGCAGGATGCCCAGGCCGCCGTGCGCGCCGTCGGCGCCGTCGCGCAACAAAATCGAGCGGAAGTCGAACGGACGCGCCCGGCCCTCCGCCACGCCCTGGGCCACGCGCAGGCCGTCCGGCGACAGCAGGGTGCGCCCTTGCCGCTCAGCGATGGACAGCAGGCCGGAGTCCTGCGATCGCGCATAGGCGACGGCCACGCCGGTCACCAGTTCCTCGGTGTCCAGCCCCTTGTCCAGGATCGCGTCGTTGATGGGGATGAAGTAGCCGCCGTAGCTGGACTGGATCACCGCGTCGACGGCCTTCAACAGCACGCCGTCACGGTGGTGGAAGATGCCGCGTTCCGGGTCGTTCTGTTCGATCGTCCGCGCGAAAATGATAAAGGGCGCCAACGCATAGCGCTGATAGTACGGCCCTTCCTCGTAGTAGCCGTCCGGCGAGAACAGTTGATTGATCTGGGCGATGAAGCCGGCCGAGCCATCCCTTTTGAGACCCATCAAGGCCTTCTCGGACATCTCGGCGTCGCGCAGGACGTAGCCGGTCATGCCGACGGCGGCGACGGCCCAGGTGGCGTGGTTGTGGATGCGCTCGAAATTGTCCGGCGTCTCGTCCGACAGGAAACGCGCCATGCGGCGGAAGACCTGGCCGTCGATCTTCTCACGGTCCTCGGCGCTCAGCGTCTCGCGGATCGCGTCGTAGCCCTGGATCGAATAGACCAGCCAGACGGAGTCGTTCAGCGTCTGCCAGAAGATGCGGCCCGGAATCTGGCCGCGCCCGGCCGGGTGGGCGCCCAGGGTCGGATACAGATCGGCGTACTTCAGCAGCAGGTCGCGCGCGAAGTCGGCGTAGGCGCGATCGCCGGTCAGGCGGTACAAGGCCCCGGCGTTATAGATCGCCTGATAGTTCCGCTTGTGCTGTTCATGGGTATAGCCGCCGCCCGGATCGCGCGGGACCGGCACGTCGATCTCGCGCCCCATGGCGGCGCGCACCATCCGTTCGACGCGCGCCTGCTCGGCGGCGAACATGGGATACTGACCGCCGGCCTCGGCCATGCGCCGCCAGTCGTCGGGACTGGTCAATACGGGCGTCGTCGCCGTCCGGACCTGGACCACGGCGGACGGGACCGCAGCGGCTGCGGCAGGCGTCGCGCCGGTCACCGCTCCGGCCAGCAGCAGGGCCGACAGGGAAAGCCTGAGGATCATCACAAAGTCTCCGGCAGGACCGCCACCGAGGCGACGTCGGACTCAAGCGGCGGCGTGCGCACCAACTGGTTGTCGCGAACGACCAGTACGGGTTCACCGACACGATGGCTGAAGCGAATGGCGCCGCTGTCGGTCAGCCGGTTGCCCCTGACCTCGGCGAACTGGACCCCGCGCATCAACAAGGCGGGGGTCGTGACGGACCCCGCCTTGTCGAAGACCGCGTCGGTCACCGACAGGCGCGGCCCAAAGGTGCTCTCGTCCGTACCGCCGCGATACAGGTCGACAACCGGCCCGCCGACCCGGCGAAAGGTCCCGCCTTCTATCCGGATCATCTCGACGTTGTAGGTCCCACGGTCGTCGGTTTCGGCGGCGGCTGAAACGACCGCGCCGCTGACGTTGTCCACCGTGACGCCCTTGAGCAGCACCCGATCCGCCATGCTGCCCTTGCCTAGGGCGACGACATCGAACCCTCGATTGACGATCAGATCCGAGACCCGGCTGTCCTCGACGATGATCTCGAAATTGGCGGCGTTCGAACCGGCCGCGACTCTGATCACCGCATTGCCGACCTCGTCGGGCGCGTCGCGCCCGGTGACGGCCACCCGCGACAGCTTCAGCGAGCCGCCTCGTTGGAGTTGGAACAGCGCCGGACGGGAGAAGGAGATCTCGGCCTCACCCTCGGCGGGTCCTCGCACCGTCAGCGGGGCGTCGACGAGGATGGTGCGATCGACCGAATAGCGTCCCGCGGCCAGGGTCAGTACAGCGCCGGGCGCGGCGGCTTCGGCCGCATCGGCCAGAGCGCCCTCGCCGGGCGGCACCGCCACCTCCCCGCCGGTGTCCAGACGGGGTTGCTGGCCGTGCTTGGGATACCAGTCCACCCCCGTGCCGCCCCGGGCCACGATGCGCAGGTCCCGCGAGGCGCCGACGCCGTCAAGCCCGTTCGGGACCAGAAGCCCGCCGGGTCCGCGGGTTAGGGTGACCGCGCGGCCCTCGAAGCCCCGGGTCAGGCTGTCCGATACCGCCGGGCTCTGGATGTTTCCCGCGAAGGCGATGCCGGACAGATCGCCCAGAACACGTACTGGATCGCGGCGGCCGTCCGCGGCGACGATCAGGTTGTTGGCGAAGCGGCTGTTGATCGGCGCGGCCGACCGCTCCTCATCCATGCCGGCGCCCAGGAAGATGCTGCGCGCGCCGATGATGGTGTTGTTCTCGATCACCGCATTGTCCACCTGATGGTAGCGGTTGATCGGCGAGTCCGGCACGCCGTACATGATGCTGAAGGCCGAGCCGAAGCCGTCGCCCGCCAGGCCCTCCATGTAGTTGTTCCGGACGGTCTGGTTTCCGTTGATGATGCGTATGCCGCCGGTGTGCGGCTTGTTTCCGCCGATGAAGACGTTGGACTCGACCAGATTTCCGGCGCCGTGGCGCAGCACCAGGGCCCCGCGCGACTGGAAGAAGACATTGCCGCGGTAGGTGTTGCCGCCCGACTTGTTGGAGACGATCTCCACCTCGCCGTCGCAGCCCTCGAACCAATTGTTCTCGACCACGGTGTTCGATGCCGACAGGGAGTCGGCGCTGGAGCCGACGCGGATCGTCTCGCCGCCGTTCGAGCCCAGGTTCGGGCGCGGGCCGAAATAGTTGTGGTCGATGCGGTGCCGGTTATCGAGCCCCTGCTGCTCGTCGCGGACGACGACCAGGGTGGTGCCCAGATTGGTTTTGCCCGTCAGATGGTTGTGGTCGAAGCGATTGTGCGAGCCGTACAGGGCCACCCAGTTGTCAGAGGTCCCGCGATCCGGCTTGTTGAAGCCGTCGATGACCACGCCGGTGACGCGGCTCTCCACCGCGCGACGATCCCGCGAACGGCGGAACGAGATCACCTCGCCGGTCGGTGAGTAGCCGTCACGAAAGACCAGGTTCGACACCACCAGCTGCCGACCGGCCATGCGCAAATTGGATTGCCCCGACAGAATGACCCGCCCCGGCGTCTGGGCCGTCAGGGTGATGGGGCGACCCGGCTGCCCCTCGGCGTCGAACAGGATCTGGAAGTCGGTCCATACGCCGTCCGCCAGGACGATGGTGTCGCCCGGTTTCGCGGCGCGAACGGCCCGCTGATACGCCTGCGGATCGTTGACCACGATCGAGGTCTGGGCTGTGGCGGCTCCCGCCCAAAGCAATACGGCCGCGACGGCCGCCCATCTGGCGAACATTCTCGCCTCCCATTCGGTCCGGCTTGACGCGGACTCGCTGACGGCTCTGCGGCCGACAGGGTGACGCTAACAGTAAGAACCGGCCGCGCCAACCACTTGGTTCTGAAAAATCGGTATAGATTACAGACCAATTGGTCCGGTGGATTGTCGCTAGACTGCTCGGGTGCTGATCAGGAACCGTTCGCGGCTGGCCGCCGTCTGGCGTTCCAGCTCCTGCTGCGCCTGGGCCGCGCTGGCGTCTAGCATGGCCGATAGAAGGCGGTTGAAGTGGGCGCGCATGGCGCGCCGGGCGCCCGACGGATCGCGCGCCTGAAGAGCATGGAGAATGGCCATGTGCTCCTCGACCCGGGAGGAGTCGTCGATCTCGCAGATCGCCTTGTGAGCGGCCATCACCTGCGGCTGCTCGGTCCGCATGCGCCACAGGGTTTCAATGGTGTGCAAAACGGCGACATTGTTGGCGGACGCCGCGATGACCCGGTGAAACTCCCGGTCGGCGGCGTCGGCGTCCAGGTCGGGATTGCTCCCGTCCATCGACCGGACAAGATACTCAAGACGCTCCAGCGCCTCCGGCGTGATCACCGAGGCAGCCAAGGCGGCCGCTTCGGATTCGAATAGGGAGCGGGCCTCCGTCACCTCGAAGGGACTGACGGTCGGCAGGGCGTGGGGGGCCGCGACGCCGCAAACGAAGACGCCGGAACCCGTCTTGATGACCAGCTTGCCCTGGGCCTGCAGCGCCACCTCGGCTTCACGCACCGTGACGCGGCTGACGCCGAACTGCTCCGCCAACTCGCGTTCGCCCGGCAGCTTCGCGCCAGGGCCGTAGCCCTCATCCGCGATCAACTGCAGGATCTGTTCGGATACGGTATGGAATAGGCGCTTCTGACTCATACGTGCAGCCTAGCCGAACCGGGGCGTCGGGCCAATCGGTCCGACACCCCTCGCTCGATCAGAACCTGCGCCGCATCGAGACGTAGTATTTGCTCCCGTAGGCGTAGTAGCCGCGGGTCGATCCCCACACCGGCATATCCTCGATGCGCGGTTGATCGGTGATGTTGATCGCCTCGAACTGCAGTCGGGTGTCGCGGCCGAACTGGTAGCTGGCCCGCAAGTCCACCGTTCCCGCCCCGTGGACGTAGCGCAGCTGCGAATTGCCGCCGACGAAGTCCTGATAATAGTCGGAGCGGTACTTATAGATCGCCTGCAGATCCAGGTCGCCGATCTGGTAGTAGATCTGGGCCGACAGAACGTCCTTGGACAGACCCGAAAGACCGGCGGGCGGGATCATGCCCTCGGTCACCACCCCCGTCGCGGCGTCGATGACATCGCCCAGGCGGACATCCTCATTCTCGAAGTCCAGGTCGGCGTAGCTGTAGCTGACCTTGATCCCCAAGCCGTCGAACGGCGCCGGCAGGCTTGAGAAGCGGTAGGCTCCCGTGACCTCGAAACCCAGCAGGGTGCTTTCGTCGTCGCTGTTCTCGGTCTGGACGACCGGCACGGTGACCGATTGGCCATCGATGACGAAGGTCTCGTCATAGGCGACGGGCCGGAAGCCCCCGGTGAACTGCTTGGCGTATACCGCCAAGGCGAACATCGAGTCGCGGTTGGCGTAGTATTCCAGCGACAGGTCCGCGTTCCACGACATCAGCGGCTCGAGGCGCGGGCTGCCGTTGGCGGTGATGTTGCGCAGGGCCTCGGCCACGTTCGAATAGTCCGCGCCGCTGTCGACGGTGATGATCCGCCCCGCGCCCAGGGCGCTCGGCGCCGGACGCGACATGGCGCGGAAGAGACCGCCACGCAGCAGCAGGTCGTCCTTCAGCTCGAAGGTCAGGTTCAGACTGGGCAGCCAGCGCGTGGTGCCGTGCTCGATGACCGTTTCATCGAACTCGCCGGTCGGGACCAGGCTGATCGTGCCGTCGCCGTTGTCCACCACGTTCAGATCGGCGCGCAGGCCCTTGGAGGCGACCTGCGTGTCCACGACACGCAGACCGACATTGCCGCGGAACGGCAGGTCGCCGGCCATGCCGGCGAAGCTGGCCATGCCGTAGCCGGCCCAGACGTCTTCCGAGACGTCGCGGTTCTCAACGGCGCGGATGTCGAGCGGCAGGCCGGTGTCCGGCACCCCCGAATAGGCTTCGAACAGACAGACGGCGTCGAAGGTCGCCCATCGTTTGATGCTGTTCGACGACGAGCTGTCCAGGAAGTCGGTCTGCGGGAAGGCCGTACGACACAACAGGTTGGCGGCGCGGTCCACCGCGCGATCGTCCTGGGTGAACTCGACCCGATTGTCGAAGTCCTTGAACGTCATCGTCGAGTAGCGGACGCCGGCGTCAAAGGCGGTGAAGAACCCGTCCGACGGTTCATAGGTGGCGTCGAACCGGCTTGCGAAGATCTCGTGATCGCGCTGGCTCTGGTCGCGGCGGATGCGGGCGTCGTCGCTGAACAGATCGTGGTTGGTGATGTCGAAACGTGGATCGATGGTGAAGGTCGGCACCGGACCGTTGCGCAGATCCATGGTGTAGGGCACCCGCTGATTGTTCATCGGGGTGCGGACGCCGTAGATGTCCAGCGGATCCGAGCGCAGGCGAACATTGCGGTCGGTCTCGTTGCGCAAGGTGTGCGACCAGGACACGTCGCCCCTCAGGGTCAGGGACTCGTTCACGAAATACTCGACGTTCAGACCCGCGCCCTCATAGGTCTCGGAACGGTTCTTGAAGGTCGAGTTGGTCTCGATGGAGCTGTTGCCGGTCACGGCCAGCAGCACGTGGTTCTCGTCAACGACCCGATTGGTCAAGCCGTAGCGGCCTTCCGAAATGCCCAGCTCGTTGCGCCGCTCGTTGTAGGAGCGATCCGAGTACTGATAATCGAGGTTGAGGTTCAGGCGGTCGTTCGGCCGCCACTGGATCGCGCCGAACCAGGCGTCGCGGGTGTCGTCTTCCTCGATCTGACGGAAGATGTAGCTGTTCGGAACCAGATAGAAGGGCGTGCCGGCCGCGGCCTGGGCGCGTGACACCTCGGCGCAGTTGCCGGTTTGGGTGGTGCTGGCGTTACAGGCCACCCAGGTCGAGCTGGCGTTGTAGACCTCTTCCGGATTGGTGACGTCGTTGCGCTGGAAGCCCAGCGACAGGCCGAGCTTGCCCAGACCGCCCAGATCGAACTGGTCCACGAAGCTGAGGGTCCCCCGATAGCCCGGGGAGGGCTCGTTCAGCAGCCGATCCTCATAGGGGTTGTAGTTGATCTTTCCCTCGATCTGGATGCGACGTCGGTTGAAATCCAGCGGCCGCAGGGTGCCGAGTTCCACCAGGCCGGACACGCCGCCCTCGATCAGATTGGCCTGCTGGGTCTTGTAGACCTTGATCTGGTTGATCAGTTCGGAGGGGAACTGGTTGAAGTTGACCGATCGGTCGCCGCTGCCGTTGGAGGCCTCGCGACCGTTGAAGGTGGAGGCGCCCAGGAACGGCCCCATGCCGCGAATGGCGATTTCAGATGCGCCGCCCTTCTCGCGGTGGGACGCCGCGCCGGTGATGGTCTCGATCGCCTCCCCCACCGACAGGGCCGGCAGATCACCGATTTCATCGGCCGTCAGGGCGTCCACAATGGTGGCTTCCTGGCGCTTGGTTTCTATGGAGGTCTGCATCGTGCGGCGGGTGCCGGTGACGACGACCTCGTCGAGGGTGGTGTCCTCGGTGACGACCGGGGCGTCCTGGGCGAAAGTCGGCGCGGCGGCCGCCCAACAGATCGCCGACGCACCCGCCAGCAAGATCGACCGACCACGCGCGACTACGCGCGGCCTCCGCGCGCCAAAGCAAACCTGCATGCGGCCCTCCCTTGAGCCTTTTGTTTTGTTGGCCCGAAGCTTCCTTGGGCGGACCACTAAGTCAAGCCAGTTGGACCGGTCTTTTAGAATTTATAATATACCAATTGGTTCGCTTTCTGCGCATCGATACGCCGAAAGGCGCTTTGCGGGGACCGGTTCAAGCGAGCGTTGCAGGACAGCCACGGTAGGCGCGTCCGTCGGGCGTCGGTCGTGGCGCAAGGTCGATGCCGGGGGACGGCTGGCGACGCCTTTCACTCCCCCAACATGCCGGCGGCTATCCACCCACCAAAGCAACGCCGCGACCTAGAGCGTAAAATGACGGCGCGATTGCGCCATGGAGCGGACCTCGGCGCCGCAGCCCCCCAACGGGCCGCTTCTACTCAAGTTGCCCTGCTAGCGTCGCTTCACCACACAGATAGTTTCGGGCCGAAATCCAGCGGTCTCGCAGAAGCGCCGCCCGCAATCGTTGCTCGCGAAAACATCCAGCGCGACACGGCTGAAGCCTGTGCCCTTCGACCATGTCTCGGCCGCCCGCAGCGAGCTCAGCTCACGAGGAAACGGCGGCCTGTCGATTTGACATTGATTTCAATGGACCGGAATCGCGAAAGCCGGAGAAACCGACAACCGCGTGTCGGCTTTTCCGGCTCCAGATCTCCGTCTCAGCCCATGCCGGCCGCTAGCGCGGCCCCACCGCCGGGCAACCCAGCCCGCCTTCGTTGCTGATCAGGCCGATCTCCGCGACCGACACGCGCTGGTTTTGCCCTGATCGAAGCAGGAACGGCGTTTCCAGAGCCGCCACGCCCGAACCATCCCCGTCGAAACAGGCCAGCGGAATCCGGATCGAGCGCCAGACGCCCGGACGGGCGTCGCGCAATAGCGGCGCGATGTCGGTGCGCGCCCGCCCGAAACCGAGCTCCAACGGTCCGGAAAGCGGCCCGTCGAGACGGATCGAGAATCCCAGCACCATGTCGCCGTTACGTTGTCGGGACAGATCGACGGGCGGTCCCGTGATCAGGGCTTCGGCCGGCCCGCTGAACGTCAGGCTCATCGCGCTTTCCTGCGCCGCGCCGTCCGTCGATCGAACCTGCAAGGCGCCGCGCGGGCTGGTCGCGGCCAGAATGGCTCCCGCCCGACTGTCGCCGCCCTCGTCCCGCAGCATCAACGACCAGGGCGACTGGACGCGGCCGTCGGTGAAGTAGCGATCGACATTGCTTCGGCTGACGGTCACGCCGGGATCCTCGGACAGCGCGCCGGTGCGGGCCGGCGCCGCATAGCTGAGGCCGTAGCCATAGGCGAACTGCGGCGCATAGTCCGGCCCGCCCACGTTCAGGACGTCCTGGCCCGCGTCTCGCGGCCAGGAGAAGGACAGACGGCCCGTGAAGTCGAACGGCGCCCGGCCGTCGGGACCCGCGACCAGCACATCGGCCACGCCGGCTCCTTCCGTGCCGGGCAGCCAGGCCGCGACGAAGGCGTCCGAGGCGTTGATCTCCGGGTTCGTCCACAGCGGGCGTCCGCTGAGGAAGATCGAGACCGTCGGAATGCCGGCCGCCTTGTAGCGGCGCAGCAAGGCCAGCGGCCCCTCGGGTTCGAAGTCGAGGGTTTCGATATCGCCCTGGAATTCGGCGTAGGGCGTTTCGCCGAACACGACGATGGCGACATCCGGCCGGGCGGCCCATGATCCGTCCGCACTCAGTTCGGCGGCGCCGCCGCTCGCCTTCACCGCGGCCTCGAGCCCCGCCCAGATCGAGACGCCGCCGGGGAAGTCGGCGTTGGTCGTGTCGGCGCCCTGCCAAGTCACCGTCCAGCCGCCGGACGCCTGTCCGATGGAATCCGCGGCGTCGCCCGCGACGAGGACGCGCGCGCCGGGCCGGATCGGCAGCACGCCTTCGTTCTTGAGCAGGACCAGGGATTTCCGGACCGCCTCGCGCGCCAGGGCGCGGTGCTCCGCTGAACCGAGGATGTCGGTGCGCCCTTCAAGCGACCGATCGCGATCGAAGACCCCGAGCTTGATCTTGACCCTGAGGATGCGCCGCACGGCGTCATCGAGGCGAGCGGCCGGGATCTCCCCTGCCCGTGCCTGCGCCAAGGTGTTTACGTAGAGGTTGCGCCAGCTGTCCGGCGCCATGAACATGTCCAGCCCGGCGTTGATGGCTTCGGGGCAGCTTTCGTTGCTGCAGCCGGGAATCTGGCAGTGGGCGTTCCAGTCCCCCACGACAGAGCCCTCGAAGCCCATCCGCCCCTTCAGGACATCCGGCAGCAGCGAGTGGTTGCCCGTGATCTTCACGCCGTTCCAGCTCGAGAAAGAGGCCATGACCGTCAGGACGCCGGTGTCGATGGCCGGCACATAGCCCTGGGCGTGGAGGGCGATGAGTTCGGCCTCCGGGATCACCGCATCGCCCTGGTCGACGCCGTCCGTCGTGCCGCCGTCCGCGAGGAAATGCTTGGCCGATCCGGCGATGTGATCGCGCGAGAGAGACCGGCCCGCCACCAGTTCGCCCTGCAGGCCGCGCGTCATGGGTCCCGCGTAGCTGGAGACGATCTCCGGGTTCTCTCCGTAGCCCTCGTACGAGCGGCCCCAGCGGTCGTTGCGCGGCACCGCGAGGGTCGGGCCGAACGTCCAGTCCGCCCCCGAGGCGGCGACTTCCTGGGCGGTGGCCGCGCCGATCCGCTCGATCAGGCCCGGGTCACGCGCCGCGCCTAGGCCGATATTGTGGGGAAACAGGGTCGCGCCGACGATATTGTTATGGCCGTGGACGGCGTCGATGCCGAACATCAGCGGAATGGCCGCGCCGGGACGGTTCGCCGCCGCCGCCCGGAAGGCGCGGGACAGGGCGACCCAGTCCGCCAACGGCGCCCGTTCGTTGCCGCCCGGGGCCGAGTTTCCGCCCGCGAGGATCGATCCGATCGGATAGGTCGCCAGATCGGCCGGCGTCACGGAGCCGATGTCGGCCTGGATCAGCTGGCCGACCTTCTCCTCGATCGTCATGTGGGCCAGCAGGCCGTCGATCATGGCCTCCGTGCGCGCGTCCGTGATCGCCGCCGGGCTGGCCGCCGCGGGCCATACGGCGGGATCGGCCGTGGCGCTCTCGATGTTCTGAGCCTGGGCTGTCAGAGGCGCGCAACCCGAAAGAACGGCCGCCAGGGCGGCAGCGCACAGAAGCGTTCGGCGGGACACGGACATGCTGAACCTCGAGACGACGCGATACTGAAAAAAGCGGCGACGCGTCCAAAGGACCGCGTCGCCCCAGTTCAGGAGATTAGAAGTTGGCGCGCAGGCGCAGGCCGGCGGTCCGCGGCTGGTTCAGGAACAGGACATTGACGACCTGATCGGAGACCAGCTGCTTTTCGACGACGGTCTCATCGAACAGGTTGTTCACATAGCCCTCGATCCGGTAGCGGCCGCTCGACGGCTCCCAACCGGCGCCGATGTTGACGGTGACATAGCCCTCCTGGCGCGCCCAGAAACCGCCCGCGCGCGCGTCGGTGCTGCGCAGGTACGGGCTCGAAAGGGGGGCGTTCGGGTTGATGGTGGTCCCGGCGACCGACGCCTTGAAGGCGTCATAGGCCGCCTGCCCCGCCGGATCCGCCGGCCGCGCGGTGAATTGGATCACCGGCAGCTCGTTGTAGATGTTGAGGTAGTAGGACGAGCGATAGTTGGCCAGCAGGTGGAAGTCCGCCCTCCCCCCGAACAGGTCGACGGTCTGCTGCAGATGGGCGTTCAGGTTCACCTTGGACACGTTCGGCAGGTCGTTGCCGCCGATATCGACGTTGAAGTTCGGCGTGCCGTCCCCGTAGTCCGTACCGCGGGTGTCGGTCAGCGCGCCCTCGTCCGCCTGGGCGTCGATATAGGAGCCGATGAGGTCCAGACGCATGCCGAACGGCAGGTCGAAACGGGTTTCGATTTCGAAGCCCTGGATGGTCGACTGGGCGACGTTGATGTTCTGCTGCGAGAAGCCGGCGCTGGCGCCGCCGGGACCGCTGCCGAGGGACACCAGCGTCTGGAACACCTGGTCGGCATAGTCGTACAGGAAGATGTTGGCGTTGACGTCGATCCGGCCGCTGGCGGGGCGGAAGGTGTTCTTCGTCCCCAGTTCGAACAGGGTCACGGATTCCGGCGCGAAGGTCGGCGCCGTCGATACGCCGTTGATGACGATGGTGTCGTTGAAGCCGCCGGACTTGTGGCC
>NZ_JAHFPF010000204.1 GCF_023259385.1 Brevundimonas sp.
CAGGTCCGCGGCCGCGGCGAAGCGGGCGGAGAAAGTCGCAGCGATGGCTTGCGAGCGGACCATGGGCTTCAAAAGCCGCAAGGATCGTGCGCGGTCAAGCGATTCCGGCGCTCAACAGGACGAACCGCGTGCGGTTGTCGCTGGAATCCTGGATGTCGTTGCGCAAAATCGACAGGTCGTAGACCTCGGCCGCCCGCGCGGGGGCGACGGCGGCGCGGCTGGGATCGCCGGCCTCGGCGACATCGCGCGCGGCCCCGGCGGTGTCGAAGGCCTCGACCGCCGTGACGCCCAGCGCGCCAAGGGAAGCCGGGCATTGGCGCAGGGCGATGGGGTGGCTTTCGGCCGTCTTCACCGTGCGCAGCGAGGCGCCGTGCGGAGCCATCAGGGCCAACCGGATCGGGCGCCAGACCTCGGAGACAATGGTCAGGCCGGACTGTTCGACCAGGGTCGCGGCGGGCTCCACCCGGCCGATGGTGGAATTCTCGACCGGGATCAGGGCGGCGCCGATCCGGCCCGCCTTCAGCGCGTCGATGACTTCGGCGAAGGTGTCGAAGGCGACGGGGTCGTCCCACGGACGCAGGTCGACGCAGGCCTCATGGCTGAACGCGCCGGGCGCGCCCTGATAGCCGCAGCGGCCGCCGGTGCTGTCGCCTTCCGGTCGGCCGACGCCCTGCATCTAGGCCGCTTTCGACCGAGCCTGCCGGCCTGCCTTGAGCCGTTCGGCGACGAGGAAGGCCAGCTCCAGCGCCTGATCGGCGTTGAGGCGTGGGTCGCAGTGGGTGTGGTAACGGCTCGACAGATCGTCCTCGGTCAGGGCCTGCGCCCCGCCCAGGCATTCGGTGACGTTCTGGCCGGTCATCTCCAGGTGCACGCCGCCGGGGTGGACGCCCTCGGCCTCGGCCACGTCGATGAAGCCGCGCACCTCGCCGAGGATCCGCTCGAACGGCCGGGTCTTGTAGCCGTTGCCGGCCTTCAGCGTGTTGCCGTGCATCGGGTCGATCGACCAGATGACGCGCTTGCCGTGCTCCTTGGCCGCCCGCATCAGGCGCGGCAGGCGGTCGCCGACCTTGTCCACGCCGAAACGGCCGATCAACGTCAGGCGCCCGGGCGTGTTGTCCGGATTGAGCGCGTCGATCAGCGGCAGCAGGTCGTCCGGCTCCATGGTCGGGCCGCACTTCACGCCGATGGGGTTCTTCACGCCGCGCATGAACTCGACGTGGGCGCCGTCCAGCTGACGCGTGCGCTCCCCGATCCACAGCATGTGGGCCGAGGTGTCGAACCATTCGCCGGACGCGCCGTCCAGACGGGTCAGGGCGCTCTCGACGTTCAGCAGCAGGGCTTCGTGCGAGGTGAAGACCTCGACCCGGCTGAGGTCCGGATGGGTCTCGGGCGTGACGCCGACCGCTTCCATGAAGGCCAGGGCTTCGGTGATCTTGTCGGCCAGCTCGCGGTACTGGGCGCCGGCAGAGCTGTCGGCCGCGAAGCCCATCGTCCAGCGATGGATGTTGTAGAGGTCGGCGTAACCGCCGCCCGCGAAGGCGCGCAGCAGGTTCAGCGTCGAGGCGGACTGGTTATAGGCCTTGAGCAGGCGCTGGGGATCCGGGACCCGTTCCTCGGGCGTGAAGGCCATGCCGTTGATGATGTCGCCGCGATAGCTGGGCAGCTCGACGCCGTCGATGGCCTCGACGCCGGACGAGCGCGGCTTGGCGAACTGGCCGGCGATGCGGCCGACCTTCACGACCGGCTTGCGGCCCGCGAAGGTCAGGACCACGGCCATCTGCAGGATCAGGCGGAAGGTGTCGCGGATGTTGTCGGTCGAGAACTCCTTGAAGCTCTCGGCGCAGTCGCCGCCCTGCAGCAGGAAGGCGTTGCCCGCCTCGACCTCGGCCAGCTTGGACGTCAGCCGACGCGCCTCGCCCGCGAAGACGAGGGGCGGCATGGCCCGCAGCTCATCCTCGACACGGTGCAGCGCAGCCATGTCGGGATAGTCCGTCGGCATCTGCACGACGGGTTTCTGTCTCCAGCTCTCGGGCGTCCAACGGGTACTCATGGCGCCAAGATAGGCCGGAGAGCCGCCGGGGACAATGAACGCGGTGTCGCGTTTTTCCTCAGCCCGCCGACATGTTGCCCGCGTGCTGCTTCTCGCGCAGCGTGACCAGCTCCTCGGCCATGGTCGGATGGACCGCGCAGGTGGCGTCCCACTGGGCCTTGGTGAGGCCGGCCTTCACGGCGATGGCGGCCAGCTGGATCATCTCCGGGGCCTCGGGGCCGACGATATGGACGCCGACGACCTTCTGGCTCTGGGCGTCGACGACCAGCTTCATCAGGACGCGTTCGTCCGAGCCGGTGAAGGCGTATTTCATGGGGCGGAAGCGGGTCAGGTAGACATCGACCTCGCCCGGACAGGAATGACGCGCCTCGCTTTCGCTCAGGCCGACCACGCCGACCGGCGGCTGGCTGAACACGGCGGTGGCGACGGCCTCGTAGTCGAAGGCCTGCGGATTGTCCCTGAAGACGGTCTGGTGGAAGGCGACCGCCTCGCGGATGGCGACGGGGGTCAGGTTCATGCGGTCGGTGACGTCGCCGATGGCCCAGATGTTGTCCGCGGTCGTCTTGGAGAAGCCGTCGACCTTGATGGCCCCCTGCTCCGTCAGCTCGACGCCCGCCTTCTCGAGCCCCAGCCCCTTCACATAGGGCATGCGTCCGGTGGCGAACATGACCACGTCGCTCTCGATCGTCATGCCGTTGGCGAGGTGGTTCACCAGGCCGGTCTCGGTCTTCTCGACGGACTCGTGCTGGCAGCCGAGGATGACCTTGATGCCGCGCTTCTCGATATCGCCGGCCAGGTGGGCGCGCACGTCGTCGTCGAAGCCGCGCAGGATGTTCGGGCCGCGATAGATCAGGGTCGTCTCGACGCCCAGACCGGCGAAGATGCCGGCGAACTCCACCGCGATATAGCCGCCGCCCGCGATCAGGATGCGCTTGGGCAGTTCCGGCAGGTGGAAGGCCTCTTCCGAGGTGATGGCGTGCTCGATCCCCGGCATGTCCTCGGGCGACCAGGGCCTGCCGCCGGTGGCGATCAGGATCTTGTCGGCGGTGATCTCCCGGTCGATGGAGCCGTCCTTCTTGAGGATCTGGACGGTGTGGTTGTCCTTCAGGATCGCGCGTCCATGGACCAGATCGACGCCCGCCTTGCCCAGGTTGGCGGCGTAGATGCCCGACAGGCGGGCGATCTCGACATCCTTGGCCTGGATGAATTTGGGCCAGTCGAAGCTGGCCTCGACGGTCCAGCCATAGCCTTCGGCGGTCTCGAACTGGTGGGCGAAGTCACTGGCCATGACCATGAATTTCTTGGGCACGCAGCCGCGGATAACGCAGGTGCCGCCGACCCGGAACTCTTCCGCGATGGCCACCCGCTTGCCGCCCAGCGCCGTCAGCCGCGCCGCCCGCACCCCGCCGGAACCGGCGCCGATGACGAAGAGGTCGTAGTCGTGGGTCTCTGACATTCTCTATCCGCTCATCCCGGCGAAAGCCGGGACCCAGTGCTGTCCAGCATGACGCCGGCGCTTCCGGACCTTCATCCGCGCCGACCGGAAAGAGTGCTCACCCAAAGGTCTGGGTCCCGGCTTTCGCCGGGATGAGCGGAGTAATTGGTATCAGGGCAGCAGCACCTCAACCCCGTCGTCCGTGCCGATGATCGCCTCGTCCGCCAGGTCGAGGAACAGACCGTGCTCGACCACGCCGGTGATCAGCTTCAGGTCGTCGGCGAGACGGGCCGGGTCGTGGATCGCGCCGCAGGCCGCGTCATAGATCAGATTGCCGCCGTCGGTGCGGACCAGGCCGCGCTCGGCCACGCGGACGCGGGCGGGCATGGCGATGTCGTGGTCCGTCAGGACGTCGGCGATGCGGTTGCCGGTCGTCTTGTGCCCGAAGGCGACGACCTCGATCGGCAGGGCGAACTTGCCTAGGACCGGCACGACCTTGGCCTTGTCGGCGATGCAGATGCAGCGGGTCGAGGCTTCCCACACCAGCTTTTCGCGCAGCAGGGCCGCGCCGCCGCCCTTGATCAGGGCCAGTCCCGGCCCGACCTCGTCGGCGCCGTCGACGGTCAGGTCGATGCGCGGGCTGTCCTCCAGCGTCGATAGCGTCAGCCCCAGTTCCCGGGCCAGTTCGGCGGTCGCCTCCGAGGTCGGCACGCAGCGCAGGCCGGTGAGGTTGCGAGCGGCCAGCGCCTTGACGAACCAGGCGGCGGTCGAACCGGTGCCCAGGCCGACGACCATCCCGGCCTCGACCCGGAGGGCGGCGGCCTCGCCGGCGTTCTTCTTCTGAATATCGGACATGGTCGGCTCGCTGGCGGGAGGGAATCGCACGGACAGGCGGGCTTTATCCGGCCATGGAGACGCGGGGAAGCGTGGTGATCAGCCCCGCGCCTTCTTCGCCCGCATCATCTCCATGAACTTGGCCGCCCAACCGGCCTTGGCCGTCTGGGGCGCGCGGGCTAGGCCGAGATCGCCGGGAGCGACGTCGGAAGTGATCACGGAGCCCGAACCGACCATGGCGCCGGCGCCGATGGTGACCGGAGCCACCAGCGAGGTGTTGGAGCCGACGAAGGCGCCCTCGCCGACCGTGGTGCGATGTTTGAAGAAGCCGTCGTAGTTACAGAAGATGGTCCCGGCGCCGATGTTGGCCTTGGCCCCCACCTCGCCGTCGCCGAGATAGGCCAGGTGGTTGGCCTTGGCCCCGGCGGCCATGGAGACATTTTTCACCTCGACGAAATTACCGACCTTCACGCCCTCGGCCAGTTTGGCGCCGGGGCGCAGGCGGGCGTAGGGGCCGACCTCGGCGCCGCCGGCGACCGTCGCGCCCTCGATGTGGCTGAAGCTGCGGATGCGCGCGCCCGGGGCGATCTTCGCGCCGGGGCCGAAGACGACATAGGGCTCAATCGTCGTGCCGCCGCCGACCTCGGTGTCCCACGAGAAGTGGACGGTGTCAGGCGCGGCCATGGTGACCCCGGCGGCGAGAAAGGTCTCGCGCTGCACCTTCTGGAACAGGGCCTCCGCGACGGCCAGTTCGCCCTGGGCGTTGACGCCCATGACGGCGTCCTCGTCGGCCATGACGGCGCGGGTCGGAGCGCCGCGTCCGCGGGCCAGCTCGACCACGTCGGTCAGATAGTATTCGCCCTTGGCGTTCTCGTTCTTCACCTCGGCCAGCAGTTCGAACAGCAGGCCGATCGGCGCGGCCATGACGCCCGAGTTGCAGGCGGTGATGGCCAGGACCTCGGCCGACGCCTCCTTGGCCTCGGTGATGGCGGTCAGGGTCTCGCCGTCCATGACCAGGCGGCCGTAGGCGCCGGGATCGCGGGCCTCGAAGCCGATGACGCGCACGCCCTCGGTCTGGGCGAAGACCGGCTCGATGTCGGCGGCGCGCAGCAGGGGCACGTCGCCGTAGGTGATGACCACCTGGCCGACGAAGTCGCCGAGAACGGCCTCCGCGGCGCGGACGGCGTGGCCGGTGCCCAGCGGCGGGTCCTGCACGGCGATGGCGTCCTCGCCCAGCCGCGCGACGACGTGCGCGCGCACCTCCGGCGAGTGGGAGCCGACGACGACCACGATGCGCTCGCAGCCCAGGGCCTCGGCGGCGTCGATGGCGTGATCCAGCATGGCGCGGCCGCCGACCGGGTGCAGCACCTTGGGCAGCGGCGATTTCATCCGCGTCCCCTGCCCGGCGGCGAGGATGATGGCGGCCCTGGCTTCAGAAGATCTGGGTTCGGCGTGGGTGGTCATGAATCGGTCCGACGGATAGTCACCGGTCCGGTCTAGCCCATCGGGGCCGATGACGGGAGAGTCGGGTGACGCAGCGGGATCTGGACGGCTGGACCATCGCCTTCGACCTGGATGGGACTCTGGTGGAGACCCACGTCGATCTGGTGGGGACGCTGAACCGGATGCTGGTCGCGCGCGGCCTGCCGCCGGCGCCGATGGACAGCGCCGCATCCCTGATCGGCGGCGGGGCGCGAGCCATGCTGCAACACGGCTTCGAAAGGGCGGGCGCGACCTGGGACGAGGCGGATGCGCCGGCCCTGTTCGAGGCCTTCCTGGCTGACTACGTCCTGCACATCGCCGACCATTCGCGCGCCTATCCGGGCGTGGTCGCGACGCTGGAGCGGCTGGCGGCGCGCGGCGCGATCCTGTGTGTGGCGACCAACAAGCGCACCGACCTGTCCCTGCTGCTGCTCGACAGGCTGGACCTGACCCGGCATTTCGCGGCCATCGTCGGACCGGACAAGGTCAGCGCGCGCAAGCCCTCGGGCGCCCATCTGATCGAGGCGGTGCGGATGGCCGGCGGCGATCCGGCCAGGGCGGTCATGGTCGGGGACGCCCCGCCGGACGTCGGCGCGGCGAAGAACGCCGGCCTGCCCTGCATCGTCGTCACCTACGGCTACACCCCCATAGCGCCCGCCGAACTGGGCGGAGACGTGCTGA